>CAIXQV010000750.1 GCA_903921605.1 uncultured Planctomycetaceae bacterium
GTGCCAAAGGTTGTCGCGTAGTACACCACGCAAAGATAGTGGCAATGGTGCAACCTAGAGGATGGTATCTCTCCGAGATTTGAAAACCATCGTGGCTGGTCAAGCTGATCCTCTATCAAGTATGAAACAACTTGTGCATCAGAAATACCGACGGCTGCCAGAATTTCGTCTTCTGACGGCGGATCCATACAAAAAACGAGTGATTCATTAGCGTCAACAGGGTTTAAAGACGCCACGGTTGTCGGCGACCAGTACATTCGAATGCCTCCAGTTTTATCTCGAGACTTCACAACACCCAAAGAATTGATGGTGATTGCATCAACGTCGGTGCGGAGTGAGCGCCAGGCATAGCCAGCCTCCAATCGCAGCAGTTCCTTGCGATTTGTCACGACGTAGACACTGCGCAGGCCATTCGGGGCCGTGATAAAAGATTGAACATCAGAATGCAGAGTGCTCCAGTGACCACCGGGCGTTGATTTCAGCAGTTCGTGATGCTGATTCAGAGCGTAGACGACGCCGTCTGGATCCAGTTGAATGGACTGAATCCCCGAACTCGTCACTTTCCATCGTCCCTTCGAATTCAGTTGCTTCAGCTGGTTGGATTTGTTGAGCAAGTGAATCGCTCCGTCGGCTCCTTGTTCCAACGATGTCACATTGCCCTCAACCCGAACGAACCGCTCTCCGTTTGCCGAAAGCCGTTTGAGTTCATTGCGATTGTTCAGGGTGTGGACATTACCGTCCCCACTGACTGTCAAGGATCGGATGTTCCCGTCCAGTGTTGAGGCGACCCACCGATGTGAACGTGATTCATTTCGAACTCGCACTAATACGCCGCTGGAAGTCAGCGCGTACCCAATACCGTTATCGGTCATCTTAAATAGCTGAACATCCGAAGCGACCGTAGTCCACTGCTTCGCCCCGGGAACGAGTCGCTGCAATTCATGATTTGTATTCAGTACGAATAGAGTGTTATCTGGAGCGACCTCAACCGCAAAGACCCGCAGAAGGGATTCCCAGTTCCCGCCGGGCGGTAGCCGCCACAATACCAGCGGAAGCGGTGGCTGCGCGACGAGATGTGTTCCGTTGTAATCTCCGCCCAGCTTGTAGATGGTTCCGTCCGGGCCGGCCCATAATGAGCGGATATTTTCACTCCGGTTGGCGTCTGTCACCAGAGAAAGCGTTGGTGCTGCAATGGCTGACGTCGCATTTGTCGTGCTGATGTCCTGAGCGGTGGTATTCGTTTGAGGCGTTTGTCCCAGAACGTATCGGCGAAGGTAGTTGTTATTCAAGTAAATGACGCCCTGCAAGTGGCGGTTCATTTCGGAGTCATAGTAGATCGTGCATTTGTAGTGGCGGTGATGCATCTGCGCAATTCCGATATTCGGGTAATAACGCGGTGGGTCAATCCGATCCACTACTAGTTCAACTACCAATCGCGGATCACGAATGTCGTTTCCGCCAAGACCAGCGGCACGTATGACTTCATCAACGGTAGGTGGGTTTAACGCAGTCGGCGGATCACTTTCTGCAACCGGATCGAGCAAAGGTGCGGTCAAGGAACCATACAGGGCGAAGTTGCCGCGCCCGGCACCATCGCTCAGATCGTAAACAGTGCCATTCTGATCCATCGCATAGGACCGCACGAGTTGCCCGATTAGATCTCCTGCGGAACCTGCCTGGGCGCGTCGCAATTCACGGCGGTCATTCAACCATGTGCAGTCGCCATTCGGAGCGATCTTGTAACCCTCAACCTTGTCGTCCAAAATCGACCAGCTGCAGCCCGGGATTTGCCGCAACAACAGCCGTTCTGACGTGAGAGCATAGCGAATGCCATCAGGTGCTCTGATGATGGAGCGGAACAGTGGAGCACGAAAGATTGCTGCCTGCGGACTTGAATCGCCGGCGACGAAGCGAGCGGTGGCCCCAATATCGTTGGTAGACAGGAACTTCATCTTTCCGATGTCACCAACGGTCGAATTACTCAAAGGCATAATGCCCAGGTGATTGAACAACTGAGTTCCGCGACCACTCCTGTTGTTCTTCACAACACCGCCGGTCACAGTAGCCCAACCGAGGTCGTTGTAAAGGGCCGCACCTTGTTGCGCGACGTTACCGATGAACGTGCTTTCATTCACCGTGGTTGCGCCATTACTGTTGAAAACACCGCCGCCTATCGAATTGGCGGTGTTGGCGGAGAATGTGGTGCCATGAATTGTGATCTGGAAAAAACTGGCGTTATCCGGAACGTTATGGAAGTAGCCTAATTCTGAAGTGTCCTGAAAGACGCCTCCTCCTATCAGGGCTCTGTTGCGTGAAAAAAAACAGTCTGATATTTCGCCGGTTGTTTCGACGATGAAGACTGCTCCACCTCGGTGTTGGGCCGAGTTACCAGTGAATGTGGAACCGACGAGCCTGAGAAGCGATTCGCCTCCTGGGCCGCCAACCTGCAAAATGTTGCCATTGGTAGCGCCGCCACCAATGCCAGTGAAAATGGCACCGCCGTCAACCGCTTTATTTCCGGTCAGTGTGGATCCCGTAAGACGGACATCGCCACCGGCGATCGCGCCTCCCTGATGGGCTGCGTTGTTTGCCAATTTGCAATTGTTCATTCGAACAGCAGAGTTATACAAGGCGATTGCACCACCGCGATCCACTGCTGTGTTCCTGTTCAAAATGCAGTTAGTAAAGCTAGCCACACCGCCATAGGTTTGCCCGCCCCCGTTGTAGGCTCCACCGTCGTGTGCTCGATTGCCGGTCAACTGACTGTCAATCAGCTTGACGTTTCCAAACGAATTGAAAATTGCCCCACCCTGTGATTGAGCCACGTTGTTTGACAGAACGCAGTTGATGATCGTTACGGCAGCCTGTGGATCAACTGCAAGCACCGCGCCGTTGGTGTCAGTTGTCCATTTCGTAAAGCTCAATGCCTGAAGCGTCAGATTGCCTCCTGCGAGAACGCGGAACAATCTCAAGTCGCCTTGTGACCCAGCCCCCTGCAGCGTGATGAGGTTGCTCTTGGGTGCCCCGATAATCGTCAGCGTGCTGGTGATTGCAAATGCGGAGTTGTCTGCCGTAATGTCGTCAACTTGCCTCGGGGCGATCGTCACGCTACCGCGCGACGTCAAGCGAGGATCAAAGATAATTGTGTCGGGCCCATCCGAATGATTCGCCGCACGGATCGCTTCGCGCAATGATATCTTTCCATCGGTACCCGGATGAAGCGAAAGTGCGGCAATCGATGACGTATCTCCATCATTCGACGTGTCGGAAATCGTGGTGATGGTCAATGCCGACAATAAATCCCGCTGCTCCAGTAATTCGGAGATCAACACTGACATCGAATTTCGCAGCAAACTTTGCCGCTGTCGCCTAGCCCCGCATAGGTAAACACGTAAGTCATTTACCAGATTTGTGAACAACTCCGGCAGCCTCGAAACGCGACACATGTTTGTCAGCCAGCCAACCATCGATCATCTCCCTGTCACACACCTGAACCCACGTTCTGTTCCCGATTCACGATGAGGAACCCATTTGCCTGGAGCTCAGCAAGGAGATGCGGAGCTGCAATCTATCCACTCGCAGGAATCCATAACAATGAAAAGCCTTCTGCATCAGAGAATCCAGAAAAAGTTTTCCTGGCCGTTTTCCGTCATTGGCTCAGACTGTTGAGAGGCAATCTCGCCTATCGCCCCGACATGCAGAACGCTGTGCGTAGACTGATGCGGCGAGATGACATGGTGGAGACATTCAGCGAATTGGCTGTCCGAGAACCAGACCTGATGCGGCTCGTGCTTCAGGCCAGCGTTGCGGCATTGGTGAACGTGCAGAGTGTCGAGGCCTTTAGCAGTGAACTGAAACGGCGTGCAATCAGTGGGAACTGACGATCATCACATTGATTGACATCTAATCAACAGGACCAGTGATCGTGAACAGATGGAAGATTTCAGAATGGCTTGAGGCCGAAGTCATCAAACGCGACACGAACTGCATCTATTGTGGTGTTTAGCTTCGGGCCGATGCTACTGATCGACGACGAAAGCCATCTTGGGAACGTATTGTCAACGATGCTCGGATAACAACTCGCGAGAACATTGCTGTGTGCTGCATTGGGTGCAATGCGAGCAAGGGCGCGAAGAATCTTTCCGTCTGGCTCAATTGAAAATATTGCGAGGCACGATCAATTACGGCTGACACGGTTGCCGATGTGGCGAAGCACTCACTGAGAAAGATGTTGGTAA
>CAIXQV010000751.1 GCA_903921605.1 uncultured Planctomycetaceae bacterium
CTTCACAGCATCATTCAGCAGACCGACGTACATCATCGCGATTCGGAAGATAAAGAAGATCACAATCCCGGCGACACCAGCCCAGATGACGCCGCTGAAGATGGCCGTCATACGATGCATCGCCCGATGAGCATCGTCTTCAAACAGATGACTCATGCGATCCAGTTGTTCGGGCACAGTACCGGTTTCCTCTGCGGTCGCCACAAACTGCAGATATTCATTCGGAAACAACTTCGAAGCCGTTAACGCATCAGCCAACGTCTCCCCTTCAGCCAGTTCCTGCCAGATCAGTGGCTGGGCCATCTGAAATGCTCCGTTGCTGGTGGCCTTCAGGCTGCATTCGAGCGATGGCTTAATTGACATCCCTGCCTGCTGTGTCAGCGCGAAGCACCAGGAGAAACGAGAAATCGCAAACGAACGCATGCAAGGGCCGATCACCGGCAGGCCAAGCAAAACAGGATGCAACGCAACCTGCCACGCGGTGCTGCGATTGGCCATTTTCCAGACAACGAATCCTGCAACGGCCGCACCAAACCAACCGAGAAACCAAACCCCGGCGCCAGTGGCTCCATACAAGCCAAATCCCAGCACATCAAACGGCTTGCCATTATCGGCAGTTGGCAGGATCCCCAGAATGAACACCAACAATCCAATAATGCCGATTGCCGCCACCAACTGAATCACTGGCCACGCAATGGCCGCGCGGAAATCTTTGACCTGCTTGATGCGAGAGTCATAGTATTTCGCCAGAGCATTGAAGACTTCGGGAACAGAACCAGTCTGCTCACCGACGTTGACAAGATCTCGAAACAAGGGCGGGAATAGTTCGCCCTCTCTTTCGAATGCTTCGCACAAAGTGCGACCACTGGCCACACTGACAACAACGTTCTCGATCGCTCCTGCCATGCGCCGATCGGCGGATTGCCGCGAAGAAGTCTGCAGAGACTTCCGCACCTCAACGCCGGCCTCCATCATTCGCGACATCGAACGACTGAAGGCCGCCAGGGCAGTCCAGGAAAGTTGAGGATTGGTCAGCATAGGAATTCGCAACCATGTCGGGTCGGTCAAAAGACGGGGTCCGGAGAATTTGAGTCATTGTCCGCAACTGAAACCACAGACCCCTTTTCTGAGCTCCACACCAAAACTCATCGAGAGACTGTTAGCTGATTTTTGTCTCAATGTTTCAGCTTGTGACTCAGATTGTAGAACGAAAGCCCGCCCGGAAACGACTCAGTCGTCACTTTCCATCGACAATCCTGTCGCAAACCACGGATAAATCGCAGGAACCACGAGCGATGTCAGCAACGTCGATGTGATCAACCCACCAATCACCACGCTGGCCAGTGGACGCTGCATTTCTGCTCCGTCGCTGGAAGAGAGCGCCATCGGCAGAAATCCCAGGCTGGCAACCAAAGCCGTCATCAGCACCGGGCGAAGGCGCGACAACGCTGTCTCTCGAGTCGCTTCCGGTAGAGGCATCCCGGATTTCCTCAGGATCTCCGCGGCACTGACCCAGACCAAACCATTCAACACCGCAACGCCAAACAGTGCGATGAATCCCACACCCGCCGAAATACTGAACGGCATATCACGCAACTGGAGGGCAAAGATGCCACCGCTTGCGGCCATCGGCACTGCCATAAAGATCAACAGAGCCAGACGCGTCGACTTAAACGACGTGTACAGCAAAAGGAAAATCATGAGCAGCACAACAGGCGTGATCAGAATCAAACGCTTGCTGGCCGACTGCAAGTTCTCAAAATCGCCGCCCCAGCGAATCTCATAGCCAGTGGGCATTGGAACAACCTTACCCACAGCCTTTTGCGCATCTTCCACGAACCCCGCCACGTCTCGCCCACGTACGTTGGCCGATACGAATGTACGACGACGGTTGGATTCATGCTCGACAGACGGTGGAGTTTCCTCAATACGAATGTCTGCCAGCTCATCAAGCGGAACTGGCTTGCCACCAGCTTCCGCAACAGGCAACTGCTTTAACCGTTCAATTTCAGATCGCCATTCATCTGGCAGCCGAACCTGAATCGGAAACCGTGCACGACCTTCGAAGATGATTCCAACCTGCCGCCCACCCATGGCTTCGACAACATCCATGACCTGCTGAGCTTCGATGCCATAACGCGCCATGGCCTGACGATCAGGAACAATGGTTATGGTCGTCAGATTGGCCTGATAGTCGGCCTTCACATCCACAGCTCCGGGAATAGTTTTCAGAGTATGTTCGATCTCCTTCGAAAGCCGAGCCAGCGTTGGCAAATCATCACCATAAAGCAATACGGCCACATCCGCTTTGACGCCGGCAACCAGCTCATCAACTCGCATTTCGATTGGCTGAGTAAACCCGAAGGTCACACCCGGCACGCGGCTGTTCAACACTTCCGACATTTCTTCAATCAGCTTTTCGCGAGTGATCCCGGGGCGCCATTCGTGATGATCCTTCAGCATGACCCAGACGTCCGTCTGATGCACGCCCATCACATCGTTAGCAATTTCCGGACGCCCGGTCTTGCAAAAGACCGTTTTCACTTCTTTATCAAACTTCATCAGCTCCGTTTCAATCTGCTGCGACATTCCAATCGCACCTTCCAGAGTCGCACTTGGAAGTCGCACGGCTTCGATCAGCAGGTCACCTTCTTCAAGCCGAGGCATGAATTCGCGGCCCAGATTCATTCCGACCGGTATACTGATCCCAAAGACGATCAGAGCAATGAGTGTTGTAATTCGCGGCGAAGCAATGGCCCGAGTCACCACGGGCGTGTAAAACCACTTAATCCAGCGTACCAGAAAGACTTCTTTGTCCTTCATGTTTTTGGGCAGCACCAATGATGCGATCGCCGGCATGAATGTCATGGAAAGAATCAGTGATCCTCCCAGAGCAAACAACACCGTCAATGCCATCGGACGAAACAGTTTTCCTTCTGTCCCCTGCAACATCAGGATCGGCAGATACACGACGGAGATAATGAGTTCGCCAAACATCGTTGGCTTACGAACTTCGATCGCGGCATCCCGAATCACATCGGTACGACTACGCCCCTCCGAATTGTGTGACAGGCGATGAATACAGTTCTCGATCATGATCACGGATGAGTCCACAATCAGACCAAAGTCGATCGCTCCCAGACTCATCAAGCTGGCCGTCACGCCAAACACCTGCATCATGCTGGTTGCAAACAACATGGAAAGCGGAATCGCCAGAGCCGTAATCAGACCGGCCCGGAAACTGCCCAGCATCACCAGCAGAACCAGGATCACCAGCGCACCGCCGTGAAACAGATTGTCCAGCACAGTGGCCAGAGTTCGGCCGATCAGTGCTGACCGATCGTAAGTGATCTCAATATGGATCCCTTTCGGCATCGTCTTTTCAATCTCAGCGATGCGCTCTTTGACTCGCCCCACAACCTCTCGGGAGTTTTCGCCGATCAGCATCATCACAAGACCGGTCACAGCTTCGCCTCGTCCATCGCGTGTCACCGCACCCTGACGCGTCATGGGTTCAATGCTGACTGTGGCCACATCACGAATTAACAGCGGCGTCCCTCCCGCTTCACGCCGAATCACGATCTGTTCAAGATCTCCGATGCTGGTCACGATCGCCTGGCCGCGCAGAAATCTCTGCTCATTATGATGTATGACATAACCGCCACCAGCGGATGCGTTATTGGATTCAAGTGCTGTGAAGATCTGTTCCAGCGTCACCGAATAACTATTCAGCAATTCCGGGTTGGGACGGACCTCAAAAGTCTGATAGAAGCCACCATGAGTATTGATTTCCGTGACGCCTTTGACCTCCCGTAGCCGTGGGGCAACGTCCCATTCCAGAATTGTACGCAGTTCCATTGGCGTATGATTCTCGCCGCGAACTTCAAACTGCAGAATCTCTCCCAACGCGGTCGTGAGCGGGCCCATCTCCGGCACTCCGTAGCCTGCCGGGATCTTCGAGGCCGCATTACTCAATCGTTCTGCGACGAGCTGTCTGGCACGATAAATATCAGTGCCTTCTTCGAAGACAATCGTGACCACTGAGATACCGAATTTTGAGACGCTTCGCAGCTCCTCCACATCCGGAAGCCCACCCATCGTGACTTCAACCGGCTGGGTGACGAAACGCTCTACTTCGACCGGCGATAAAGAGCCCGCATCAGTGATCACCGTCACCTGAACATTGGTCATGTCGGGAACAGCATCGATCGGCAGATGATAAGCCGCATTCAATCCCGCAGCCGCCATCAGCAGAGTCCCGGTGAGTACCAGAAAGCGGTTATCGAGAGTTAACTTAATCAGGTGAGCCAACATGGAGATTCTTTCAGCGAAGGTTTCGCGATTTTCGTGCAGAGAAAACGAGCCTCTCGATCAGACGGAGGCGTCCAGCATTCCCGATGCGGTCCGGTCCACAACGTGAACCGGGATTCCTTATTTCGTATGAGCCAACCAGCGATAGCGGGGTGTTGTTTTAATCGTTTAACGACAAGCCGCAGGTGTCGTTGCACGATTTCGCCTCCGCCTGCGGCTCGCCATTAAACGAAATGGCTCATGACGCGGCTCTATCAACAACCCGCCACTGTCTATTCTGATTCACCCTGCAGCAACAGCTCGCTCTTCAAATAGAAGCCGCCATGGGCCACCACTTTTTCACCCTGGCTCAAACCTGAAAGGACTTCAACCATTCCTGCCGTATGTATGCCCGGTGTGATGTCGACTCTGCGAAACGTGGAGTCTCCATCGGGCGTAAACACAAATGACTTCTGGTCATGTTCCAACAGCGACGATTCAGGAATTGCCAGCGATTCATGAGCATCTGCAACTGGCACTGCGACTCGAACGAACATTCCTGGACGCAGTCGACCATCGGAATTATCAATCACGGCCACAAGTGGAACCGCATTTGTCGCAGGATCCACTTCGCGTCCCACGAAGTACACATTGGCCTTTCGAGACGCCTGGCTCGAGCCTGATGTGAACACCTGCAATTCGTCTCCGGGCTTCAGCGTCAGTGCGTTCCATTCACGTTCACGCAGATCGGCGGCAACCCAAAGAGTTGTGGTGTCTGCGAGAGTCAGAATCGCATCTCCGACATCAACACGTTCCGTGGCAGCAAACTGACGGCGTTCAATAGTGCCAGCAAATGGTGCTCGCAAACGCACAACCGAGAGCAGCTCCGGTTGAAGATCAGCATCCGCATCAGCCTTCTCGACCACATTCGGGGCACCTGGCTCAGCGAGTGATTTCCCCAGCAGTGTTCGCACCGTCTGCAGGCTGACTCGATGTCTTCGGTCTGCATCTTCCGCCTGAGCCTCAGACTGTCGGCAACTTTGGAGTGCCGTAAAGGTCTGCTCCTCAAGTGCCGCCATCAGCGCTGCTTCGGCATTGTCCCGATTGTTGACTCGCTCCTCGACTGTCCTGCCGGGTATCACACCACTTTTCGCATTTTGCTCAGCAGACGCCACGAGCGACTCGGCCAGCAGCAGATCAGAATATGCTGTCAGCAACTGATCACGCGATTTCCCCAGGATCGTGTCACGAAACTGCACTCTGATATCTTCAACCGACACGCGTTTTCGAATGGCGTCAGTCAGTTTCTGCAAGCCTTCGCATGTGGACTTCTGCCAGTCACGATTCTCCGTCGCGAGTCGAAGCTCAGCCTGTCGCTGAAGGACGTCCGCTCGCGCATTGCCTACCTCGGGACTATTGAGTTCCACCAGGACATCACCAGCCTGAACAGATTCACCCGGACGCACCTTGACGTCCATAATGATCCCGGCCGATGCCGATCGAATCTCAACATGGCGGCGGTCGTCATATTGAAGCCGCCCGGGAACCTGGCTCACCGGCCGCAGCACATTTGTTGTCACTTCCGATAACGACACACCAACGACTTCCAGTTTCTGTGGTGGTAATGTCACGCTCATCGAATCAACTGCCGGCTCCACGACAACTGGCTCTGAACTCGTCATCTCAGGTTTCGGCTTATCCGGCTGGAAATACTGCCAACCAAACCAACCTGTGATGGCAGCGGCAACGGTTACAACGCCAGTAATTACATTCTTCTTTGAGGGCATGGTTCGTCATCTCTCTGAAAATGCCTGCATGAACTTGTCGCGAGAAGTTCGGATTCAAGGTTCCGATGGCGACACAAGAAAGCCGTCAATGAGATGACTGGCTTTAAATCAGGCACACACCCGTGACGGCACAGAGTGGCACGTCAGTCAAAGGTGATGAGAGAGCAACATGTTTGCGGTACTGGTCTGCTACAGAGCCCAGACCATGCATATCAGTGACAACACACCCCAATCCAGGGCCGTGATCGAAGGCAAACACAATCTCGTTGGCCGCAGCATCGGAAGGAAGACTCGCAGCAGCACAGGCGAAGACAGCAAGCTCGGGAGCCGTTTGATCACGCTCCGGCAATTCGCGACCTGTTACATCTTCTGGAAACGCCAGATGCCAATGAAGGCCAGCACAAATCTCACAGCAACCGTCATCATGAAACCGCTGCTGATGCTTGTTGAGTTGCTCAGATGAGCCCAACCAGCCGTGATCATGCAGGACGGGAACCGGTCCTCTCCACGCACTCAAGCACAACAACAGGCAGAACACCTGATGCAGCATTGAATGATGTTGAGAGAAAAAACGGCTCATACAAATTTTACCCAGGGAGAAATCTCCCCTTCTATTATCGGCAGTACCCCGTACCGAACTGCACAACCTCAGAGAACGACGCGTTCATCGTAGTTCCGAAAGCGAGCCCATGCCCAAGTTCTCTTTCGCTACCCTATTGCATCTTGCCCGTCCCGGAGAGCGAAGGCAAGTCCTTTTCGACTCTTGTACACTGTACAACATACGAATTTACGCTTTGTCCCGGCCAAAACGCCTTTACATTATCACTTCCGGTACAATATTCCTGAAGGATGCACGAACGGCTTCCGGCCCTTAAGGCATTTCGTAACGGAGAGATAACCATGAATTCCACAAAGGCTGGTTACCTGACTTTGGCAGTACTTATGCTGCTGGGAGTCTTCCAGCACGCTTGGTATTGGCCACAACTGCCGGAACGAGTTGCAACTCATTTTGGAATCGATGGAAAACCCAATGACTGGATGTCTCGATCCACGTCGACCGTTGTTTTTCTCGTTCTCCAATTGGGCGTTCCAGTCTTCATGCTCGCCATGACTTCACTGGCGGCCCGCATGCCCGTCTCCATGGTGAACATACCGAACCGCGCATACTGGCTTCACGCGGAACGACGTGTCGCCACGATGGCTCATATGTCGTTGATAATGACATGGATTGCCGTCCTCACGTCATTGTTCATGACAGTGATCGGTCACCTGACATTCATTGCCAACAAAACCGGAGACGGACTAAACCTTCCACTTTTTCTGTCAGCACTGGTAACATTTCTGATCGCGGTCTTCACGATTGCTGGTCGCAGCATGTGGCACTTTCGCATGCCAAGGCAGTAGGTCTCACCAACCATTTTTGCACTGCGAAAAATCAATCACCGCAACGAGTTATCTCAAGACTACTGCACCAGTCCGGTCAGCGTCCCTGTCGAGTCGTTGAATTTCTCCACTTCCAGACCCGATTTCCGCGCCACGGTCAGAAGCACATTCGTGAGCGGGGGATGTTCGTTCTGATCAAACGCCAGGTGCTGGCCATGTCGCAGCCCCAGCTTGCTTCCTCCGGCAACAATCAGCGGCAGATTCTTTGGTGAGTGATCACCACCCTCGCCGGAGTTCATGCCTGAGCCAAACACCACGACGGTATTGTCCAGCATCTTCGCTTCGCCGTCCGAGGTCGCCTTGAGAAACTCCAGAAAACGCCCCAGCCGCCCCACGTGAAAGCGATCGATCTCCGCCAACTTTTTCAACATTCCTTCATCACCGCCGTGGTGCGAGAGTTCATGATGGTTCTCACCACCACCGCCATATCCGCCGGCTTCGCGTGACCATTCGAACGTAATGACACGAGTGGTATCCGTCAGAAACGCGAGATACGAGACCTCCATCATCACATCAATCCACATCGGGCGATCATGAGCATTCCCGGGCTGGCTGGCGAGTTGCAGATCACGACTCGACACTTCCGGCTTCGGCACATCAACCCAGTTCTCAAGCCGCTGAACACGTTGCTCCGTTTCACGTACCGACGTCAGATATTCATCCAGCTTCTTCTGATCATTTCGCCCCAACTTGCGATGCAGCGCATCGGCTTCATGCAGAATCCCATCGAGGATCGACTTCTTCTCTGCATAACGTTTCAAGGTCGCGGCACGATCATCCGCGCTGTCTGGCACGAACAGCCTTTCAAAGACCTGCTTCGGAGAATTCTCGGCTGGCAGAGGAGTGCCGCTTCGATCGAACGAAAGTGTGTGCGAATGCCCGGCCGATCCCGTTCCTGACTGATCAGAAAGCTGCAGTGATCCGATACGAGTTTCCCGGCCATGTACTTCGGCAAGAAGCTGATCCATCGAAACGGAGTTCGTGTAATCACTGCCGGGAACCGCCTCCAGATCCGCGCCAGTCAGCCACGTATCCGCGCCGCTATGACCTCCTTTTGACGCCGGATGTCCCAGACCAGTCAGCACCGTAAAGTCTGCTCGATGATCTTTCAGAACCTCCAGAGTCGGAGACAACGTATAATTCGCTCCAGCATCTTTCGGCACCCATTCCAGGATATTGACTCCGTTGGGAATATAGCAACAAATGAGACGCGGATGAGCTCCCAGCGACTTCTCCAGAGGCCGAAACTTTGACGGCGCGGCCATCACTGGCGGCAACATCGCATCCAGTATTGGCAGACTCAACGCCACACCTGCACCGCGCAGAAGATGTCGTCGCGAAAGAGAGCCTGTTCGAAAACTCATGGACATTGGATCGCTTTCATTCGCGGATGCTCAAGGCGTTTGATTCGCCGGAAATAAATTCCTGTGCTCGACGAATCGACAACTCAATTTGATCACTCCCTGGCTGTTGTCCAGCGTATTTCACCATGTCGGCCGCTTCAAGGAACTCCTGAAGCTGAATTGATCGCTCCGCAGAAAATGTCGCCCGTGTCCGCATCTCCCGCAGAAATTCTTCTGTCGTCTGTTCCGGAGCTCGCAATCCGGTTGTTTCCTCAATGTAGACGCGAACGATTCCGGTCAGCCGCACATAAAAATCCTTGAACAGTCCCCGTCGAGGCAAATCCTCAGCCAGCAGCGCACCCAACGCTTCACGCGCCACTTCTTCAGGCGATCTTTTTCTCTCTGTTGCCTCCCGTGACTCTCTGCGGCGAAGAAACCTGAAAGCCGTCAGCAAGAGTATGATCGCCAGCAACAAACACCAAACCCACCAATATCGATGATTCTCTTCCAGAGGCTGCGGCGGCAACATGCCTTCCAATTGACCCAAATCCGGAACTTGATCGTCGAGCATTGACGAGACCTTCACCTCGATCGGATCCGAAGCAATCGTTGCGACCTTGCCCTTCTCCTCCGATGAGTCTCGATGATCAACAAACTCGATCACAACCGACCTGATGAGATGAATTCCGCTATGAACAGGCTCCAACTCATAGCGAAACTTCCGCGTCCGCTCTTTCGATTCAGAGGAATCCCCTGAAGAGTCTTCGTGGTAATCTCTGACAACAAAATCACCGACCGCGTTTCCGAATGTCGGTACTTTGATCTCAATCTGTTCCGGAGCAACAACTTCAATTTCGAGGTTGACTAAATCCGACAGTCGCGGCTCAGGAGGGCTCACACGAACCGTCATCCGCACCGGTCCCTTCTCAGCGACTCGGCTGAGAGCATCTTTTCCGACATCAACCCCAACCGTTTGTGTCGATCTGCTGCAACCGGACAGGAGCATCAGAAGCACCAGCAGGAGGCCCCGGCCAACGACAATGCTGACTCCGCGCATTACCGCTGCCTCTCTCGCATGCGGAAAAACCTCTGCAAACTCTGGGCATAAGGCTGATCGGTCCGAATATCAAGGCGATCCACAGCCGCCTTCCGAAGCCATCCTGAGAGTGTCTTGTCGCGGTCCGATGCAGCCTTCGCAAATAATGCACGAACCTGAGGATGCCTTGTATCCAGCTCAAGCAGCTCGTCTGTCTCCGCATCTCGCAGCGTCACGAAACCGACGTCAGGAAGCTCCGCTTCACGCGGATCACTCAACGTCACGGCAATACAATCATGCCGCTGGTTAGCAATGGCCAGGGATTTCGAACAATCAGGTCCCAGGAAGTCACTCATGACGAACACGACACATCGACGTCGTTGAACGCGCGCAATAAAGTCCAGTGCATTCGAAATATTGGTCTCAGCCTTCACGGGTTCTGTCGCCAGGAGCTCGCGAATCAACCGCAGAACACTGCCCCGGCCTTTTTGAGGAGGAATATACCGGATGACATCGTTGGCAAAGAACAGCATCCCGACTTTGTCATTATTCTTTACCGAAGCCAGCATCAGAACGGCGGCCACTTCAACGGCCGTTTCCATTTTGCTGAGGCGCTGCGAGCCGAAAACTCCGGAGGCTGAAACATCAACCGCCAGCAACACCGTGAGTTCACGTTCTTCACTGAAAGTCTTGACGTAAGGGGCTCCGGATCGCGCGGTGACGTTCCAGTCGATGCTGCGAATCTCGTCGCCGGGGACATATTCGCGAACAGAGTCAAACTCCATCCCCCGTCCCTTGAATGCACTAAGATACTCGCCAGCCAGCAGATCATTCACCTGACGGCGAGCCACGATCTTAATGCGGCGAACTTCCCGTAGTACGTCTTCCAGCTCTCGAACGGACATGGTACATCACTTGATTGCATGAAGAGTCGTTACGGGACCGGGACAGATTCCAGCACACGCCGCACGATATCATCGGTCGTTGTTTCCTCCGCTTCCGCCTCATAGGTCAGGATGATTCGGTGACGCAGGACTTCCAGAGCTATCTCTTTCACATCCTGAGGAGTCACATATCCGCGCCCTGCCAAAAACGCGTTGGCTCGCGCGGCCAGACACAGGTTGATCGAGGCTCGAGGCGAAGCACCACACTGAATCAAAGGCTTCAACTCCGGCATGCGGAACTCTTCCGGACGCCGCGTCGCCGCAACCACATCCAGCACATAATCGCGGACTTTATCATCCATATAAATGGACGAAACCGTCTTTCGAATCTCCATTAACAGGGCAGGTTCAAGCACCGGCTGAATCTCACGACGAACATCATCCAGGACGGTATCGACAACTTTGCGTTCATCCGCTTTCGTCGGATATCCCACAACAACCTTCAGCATGAACCGATCCACCTGAGCCTCGGGCAGGGGATAAGTCCCTTCCTGCTCAATCGGGTTCTGAGTCGCCAGAACCAGAAACGGCTCCTCCAATGGATACGTCTCATCACCGATCGTGACTTGCCGTTCCTGCATCGCTTCCAGCAACGCCGACTGCACCTTCGACGGCGCACGATTGATTTCGTCAGCCAAAATCAGATTCGCAAAAATCGGTCCTTTGCGTGTTCCAAAGGATCCTTCGCGAGGATTGTAGATCATCGTGCCGATCAGGTCGGCCGGCAATAAATCGGGCGTAAACTGAATGCGACTGAAACGACATCGAATCGCACTGGCCAGACCTTTTATTGCGGTGGTTTTAGCAAGCCCCGGCAGACCTTCCAGCAGGACATGACCACCGGTCAGCAGAGCAATCAACAGACGCGACAACATCGCGTCCTGCCCGACCAACACCTTACGAACCTCCGACCGAACTCGCTCAATCTGATCGGAATACTGAAGAACCTGCTCTTTAATCTTCTGAACATCAACAGACATAAAAACGCACACCGGGCCTATGAATGACCAAGCTTCGGAACTTACATGACAAACCGAAGACTCCTCGGCGAAACCTTTGGATCAAACACGATCCGTGACTCCGAGGCAAACATTTTTCAATCATTTACTCGGACCTTGGTCCGGTTTCAAGCGAGGCCAGCCACATGTCTCTGCGAGTCCACCAGATTCCGTTCTAATCCCCCTCGATGATACAGACTTCAGGCCAGAATCTCCTCAATCGCCTGACCATAGTCCATATCAAGACGCTTTCTTCCCGGCACTTCCAGCCGACGAGCATCCAGGCCAAGCAATCGATACACCGTCGCGTGCAGATCGGTGACGTAATGAGGATGCTCAACCGCATGAAAGCCAAGTTCATCAGTCGCGCCGTGAATCCCGGGCTTGATCCCGGCACCGGCTAACCAGACAGTGAAGCCATGCGGATGATGATCTCGTCCAGTCGCAGATTTATTGAACATCCCAAACTCAACGCCAGGTGTTCTCCCAAACTCGGTTGTAAACACCACGACCGTATCTTCGAACATCCCTCGACGCTTCATGTCTTTCAACAATCCGGCGATCGGTTTGTCGATACGCTCACAAGATCGAGAATGATTCTTCTGCAACTCACTGTGAGAATCCCACTCACCATAATCACTGAGATACACCAACGTATAACGTACACCGCGTTCGGCCAGTCGACGAGCTGCCAGACATCGTTGACCGTAGACTGCCGTCGTCGGGTTGTCGATTCCGTAAAGCTGCTGAGTTTCCTGAGTCTCTTCCGCCAGGTTCAAGGTCTCCGGCACCGACTGCTGCATGCGAAACGCAAGTTCATAGGCATTGATGCGAGCCTGCAACTGCGCATCCTGAGGAAACTCCTGGGCAGTCATGCGATTCAACTGCTGCAAAAACTCGAACTCACCACGCTGTTCAATGGCACTCACATCAGCCGCTCGTTTGCCGAACGAAAGTGGATTCGACGGATCCAGATGCAATTGAACTCCACCGTAGGTCGGGCCCAGATAATGCGCATCAAAATCCTCTTTCACTCGCGGATCTTTGAACTCGCCCAGAAACACAAACTTCGGCAGATTCTCATTCAGCGTCCCCAGCCCATAGTTGAGCCATGACCCGATGACCGGCTCCGGAGTATCCAACTTGTGCCGCCCAGTATGCATCTGAAACTCGGCCGCATGATCATTGTCTGTGGTCCACATGGATCGAACCACCGCAAGATCATCTGCACAACTTCCCAGATGCGGCAGCCAGTCGCTGACTTCAAGCCCCGTCTGGCCATACTTTCGAAAGCCGACCTGCAGGGGAAAAATCTTCGAATGCAGCTCACGATCAATTCCCACGACCGAGCGAGATCGTTCGAGATACATCGGCAGCTTCTGAGGATTCGGCAGGTTTGTTTGATCGTAGGTCTTTCCGCTCAGCTTGTTCAGCAGAGGCTTAGGGTCAAACGTTTCCATCTGGCTGACTCCGCCCGACAGAAAGATCCAGATCACATTCTTTGCTTTCGGCGCAAAATGCGATCGGCCATCGGGCAGGGCATGTCCACCAGCATCAGCTGCACGAACAAAACCATCCTGTTGCAACATGGAATTCAGCGCGATGCCGCCAAACCCGAGTCCAAGATTACTCAGAAATGTTCGTCGCGAACGACCGCAGAATGAAGAATGTTGTTTGCTCATCGATTTTTCTCTACCCAAATTCGAACAGTTCGTTCTCGGACAAGTCTCGCAGTCGCCTGCGGCTTGCCGTGAAACAAGTCTTACCTGACTGTGACAAAATCGTTGTGATTCATCAGTGCATGCACAAGATTCTCTCGCGACCGAACGGCCGCATCGAAATCTGCAGTCGATTCACTCGTCGCTGCCACCAATCGAACAGACTGCTGCTCCAGAAAATCTTTCGATGCCTGAAACTCGGCGTCACGCGGCTGACGATTCAAAACCTGAAGAAAGGCCTGTTGAATAAACTCGTCTGACGATCTTTCGCCCAACGCACTGACCTTATCCCACAATCGTTTTGCCAAAGCACGACTCAACGATTTTGTCAGTTCACTATTCGTCAGCGCCAGGGCCTGCTGTGGTTGCACAGATGACGTCCGCTTGTAGCAGTCACAGGCATTCGCTGCGTCAAACAACTCCAGAAACTCCATCTTCTCTTCGCCGTGATGAGCAAAATAAAGGCTGCGTCGTCGAGAAATCATGCCCTCTTTGTGATCAATCTCATGGCCACCCATGGTTGGATCGAGTTCTCCAGCAATCGACAGCAGACTGTCACGCACAACCTCCGCCTGCATTCGCGACGCAGGAAATCGCCAATACGTCTTGTTGTCGGCATCTGTCGAATTCTTTGCCACAATCGCCGCGGCAACTTCTCCGGCGGACTGAGGCAACATGCTGGCCATCTGATACGTCTCACTGGTCACGATCAGCCGATGCATGTGCTTCATCGACCAGCCTGAATCCATCAGTTCACAAGCCAGCCAATCCAGCAATTCAGGATGAGTCGGCCGGCTACCGTTACGTCCTAGATCATGAGTCGTCTCTACGATCGCCTGACCGAAATGGCGCAGCCAGATATGATTCACTGCAACTCTTGCCGTCAATGGATTGTCTTTATTGGCAATCCAGCGAGCCAACACGCTTCTGCGCCCGGAACTTGTCTGAGGAAACTTTGGTGACAACGCGGTGTATTCACCCGGTTCTTTCGAGAAATTCGCATTCGCCGTGTTAAGCGCAGTCGTAGCCGCAGTCCGAGTTGTTTCGGCTGTCTGCTTTTCCTTGTTCGCGGTATCAATCGCCGCCTGATCGCCGGACTTTGTCGCGGCCAACGTTTTAGCCTCCGCAACGGCAATCGCAACCTCTGCGGCCATCACACTGGCCTTCGCCAAAGCCACAGATGCTTTCCGCTCGGTCTGACAGGCTCTTTGTATCAGAGCCTTTACCGATGACTCATCCTTTCGATCTCCGGATAACAGCCCAGTTGCGTATCTGGTCCTATCAGCTTTGATGCGTTGCTTAAGGCTTTGAAGATCAAGTTCCGCTGCGGCGACGCGAGCTTCAGCCGCATCAATCTTCAGAGTTGGCAATCGCAATGCATTCCGCGCTGTGGTTAATCTGGCGACAGCGGCCTGCACAGCCGGATCCAGCGTGACAGCGGAGTTGGCTTTCGATGTCGCCGGGGCCTGGCAGAATCCCGTGACCATCCATGGCATCGAGCCGGCAGTAATCGGAGCATCCACGATGTCTTGCCCGTCGACAAAACCAGGTGCCTCAAAGTCGAAAGACAGCAGTCGCTTGCCATCCGGCTGAGTAAACTCCAGAGCATCGTAGATCGCTTCTGTGCCGGGACGACAATCGAGAAACAATCCTCGCTTGCCATTCGCATGAGGTTTCCAGCCATTCAGCGCAGCGGGAACGGCATTGACGATCACGGCTTCATCACGAAGCGACTTCACCGTCAGCAGAAACTGGTTTTGTACAAAGTCCAGTTTCATCTCCACTCGAAATCGATTCTGGCCCTTCGATAAGTCGTACGTTCCGGCAACAATTTCATTGAACCCACCGGGCGTGTAGGTCTTCACAGACCCATTCTCGAATGCCACAAAGCCACCAGTCGCTCCTTGAGCGATATCAAGGCCGAGTTGCAGATTGGTATGACCATCTTTCACAACCTGGACGAGGTACGAAACCGTCGCCTGATCTTTGAGATCATCTATCCCCGGAAGCCCATGCGACAACGCTCGACGTCCCACTTTGGCGTCGAGCACGAGCGACTGCGTTCCTTCCAATACTTGACTGTTCGCATTGTCGCCCGCTTCAGTCAAAACTCGAACAGCGTTTTCACGAGCTGCCACCAAGGCTGCTTCTGCTGAGACCAGTTCTTCTCGCAACTCCGGGGGTTCTGCCGTCAGTGAATTCTTTGCGTCCACCAGTTCTTTGATCGCAGAATCCAATACGGTCTGACGTTTACTTCGTTCCTCCGCTCGGATCGATTCTTTCATGCCAGGATAAGCGGCTTCAATCGGCAACGTCATTCGTGCTGTCTGCAAATGGTCACCGCCAAGCACCGCGGGAGCGGCTGGCGTCATCGGCGGCTTACCTTCAATCTTCAGCCGCGAGTCACCTTTTGAAAACATGAACGTCTCGGCATCGAGATACTCATCGAAGACTCGCACCATTCCGCTCTTAATCGGACCATATGGCTTGCCATAAACATACTTCTCGAACATCCCGGGATCGGCTTCGCCGGGGACTCGATCGTGTCGCAATTCCAAAGGTTCAAAGAACGCTCGGAAGTGAAAATACTCTTCCTGAGTCAGTGGATCATATTTGTGATCGTGACATTGTGCACAATTCAGAGTGACTCCCAGAAAGGCTTTGCCGGTGTGTTCGACGAGTTCCTTCTTCCAGGTTTCGTAGTTCCACTTGAACCAGCTGCGAACAAGATAACCCGTGGCGACAATGTTCTGGTCATCCGTCGGCATGATTTCATCCGCCGCCAACATTTCCACAATCATCTGATCGTACGATTTGTCCTCGTTGATCGATCGAACAATCCAGTCGCGCCAGCGCCAGACCATGGGATAACTGTTCATCACATCCGGCACGGAACGTCGTCCATACCAATCGCTGTAACGCCAGACATCCATCCAATGTCGTCCCCAGCGCTCACCATGTTGAGGCGACGCGAGCAACTTATCCACGACGTTCTCATAAGCCTGCGAAGATTCGTCCTTCAAAAATGCGTGCAGCTCTTCCGCAGACGGCGGTACCCCAATCAAGTCCAGATAAACTCGCCGCAGTAAGGTCGCTTTATCCGTGCGCGGCATCGGAACAACACCCCGCGTCTCTCGCTGCGCGGCAATGAAGGCATCGATCGGATTCGAAGACTGGTTCCCTGCGACAACTGGCAATTCCGATCGAACCGGCTTCTTGTAGGCCCAGTGCTGGCGAGGGTCCTCTTCTGGTTTTTCATCTGCAGGTGCTTCAGCGCCTGATTCGATCCATCGCGTGATCAGACTAATCTGTTCCGCAGTCAGAGGCTTCCCTTCCGGCGGCATGCGAGTGCTCTCATCGGCCGCAGAGATTCGCGCAATCATATGGCTGGCTGCCAGGTCCTTCGGCACAATCGCAGCCCCACTGTCACCACCTTTTCTGGCCAGATCGGCCGTATCCAATCGCAGCGATCCTTCCTGCTTCAGAGCGCTATGGCACGAATAGCATCGCTCATGCAAAATCGGCTTCACATCCCGCGTGTAGTCGACAGCGGCGTCATCAGCAAAGCAGGGAATTCCGGCTGCAAGTATCAGCAATACAACGGTGAGTTTCATAGACCTCTCCTCTCGGAGAATAGCGCAGCGCAATCAAACCAGAGTTCGCACACTTTGAGCCCATCTACAGCAACTGAGCAATCGGTGATCCATGCGGCAAAATGGGAATCGGGCGGCCCGACAAATCCTTCACGGACTGAGAAAAATCTATCCCCAGATGAGCATAAACCGTGGCCAGAAGATCCTGCGGCGTCACGCGGTCACGCACTGGATGTTCACCGCGGGCATTCGTTTCGCCAACCACCTGACCCATTCTGAGCCCACCGCCCGAAATCAGAGCGCTGAAAGCGTGTGGCCAATGGTCGCGTCCCAGACCGATCTGGTCCGAAAAATTCTTGGGTGCGTGGGTCACATTCGGAGTTCGTCCAAACTCTCCGCAGGCGATCAGCAGAACTTTCCTGTCCAGCCCTCGATCATAAATGTCATCGATCAGAGCACAGAGGGCTTCATCCATCTGAGGCAGGCGTTCTCGCTGAGCATAGTCCAGATGAAACGCGCCAGCATGATCATCCCAACTGAAGTTTTTTGTCGTATCATTCGGCGCGGTTGCGTCGATGTTGATGACAGCAGAACCAGCTTCAGCCAGTCGTCGGGCCAGCAAACAACTCTGCCCCCAGCGATGTCGCCCATAACGATCACGAGTCTCCGTTGACTCTTTGGAAATATCAAACGCGTCAACCACGCGATTGCTGGTCAGCATCGTGAACGCCGCTGAACGAAACCGATCAACTCCTCCCACAGATTCAAGGCAATCGATATCGGTTCGCATTCGATCAAACTGAGTGACCAACGAACGTCGATGATCCAGACGGCTGTTGTCGATCCCGGTCGCGAGCGTCAGATTGCCCGGAGAAAAATTGGGGACCGAAGGATCGCCCGTTTCAAATGCTCGGTGACTCACTCCCAGATAACCGGGGTTCGTCATGAAGGGCGCTTTCTGCAATCCCACATACTGAGGAATCCCGTCGGACCGCAGGCCACGACGCCAGGCTGCGATCATGCCAAAGTCCGGATGCTCTGATCTGGCTTGCGACGTCGGATCGGGAACGCTGGGAGTCTTTCCCGTCAGGACTTCAATGCTGCCATCATTGTGAGCAGACATCTCATGATGCAGAGAACGAATCAACGAAAACCGATCTGCGCGCTGTGCCTGCTTCGGCATGTATTCGCAGATATCCATTCCGGGGACGACGGTTGGAATCGGCCTGAGCGGACCTCGAATCTCCGCCGGAGCATCCGGCTTCATGTCCCACGTTTCGAACTGACTCGGCCCGCCCCACATCCAGAACAGAATCACACTGGTATCGGGTTCGACCGCAGCCCCGGCTTGAGCACGTCTGGCGAGCAGTTGGGGCAAAGTCAGCCCACCAAGAGCCAGCGTCCCGATGCGCATGAACTCGCGCCGCCGAAGCGGGCCGGTACAGAGTCTTCCTTGCATGGAGAGACAGTCCCGTCGTCTTGAGTCGCTAAAAAGCAGAAATTACAGGCAGGTCTTGCGGAGGGTGGGGCCCATATGCTCGCCTCATATTGCCCAAAGTGCAAGGGGAAGGATCTCGAATTCGCCCCATCGCTGCGACTTCCCGGACCGCGGGCCACTCCATTGAACACGGTCAACTTGAACCAATCTCTGCAGTTTAGCAATTCGTTGCGGAAACCTGTGTAGGTCGGGGCAGCAGCAACGGAGTTGACTACCTTTCGTTCTTTGTCATCTGCGAAGACCTGTCCGACGGCTCTTCGCCCGTCTGGCAAATTGTTGTTCCCATTCCCGGAACTCAGCAAAGCCGGCCCCTCCCACGTGGTAGGTTTGCGTCGTCCTGCCGCCATTGTGAAACGGCAGTCCGCATATCGTCCGCCATTTTCCCGCCTCTGTGGATCAGGAAGTAAACCGATGAGCAAGGCCAAGCCGTTACTGTTCGGTGCGGCGCTGGGTGCGTCGGCGATGTTCTTCGCTCAGCAATACCACGTCGTTCATTCCCATGACGGTTTGCAGGTTGTTCCTCGCACACCGCAACTCTCATTGGGACTGGCTTACGTTGATATCCGCAACTGGACGCCCTCGCAATGGGTTGACCGTCCGGAAGTCGCTCGCGCCGTGATGGCCCATGGTTCCGGAGACTTGATTTCTGAATCTGTGGCGACAACTTTGGCTGATCGAGTCACTGAAGACTCATCGACACTGGACGAACTTCGCGGTTTCCTGAACAGTGCGAAGGCGAAGAAATCGTCCGACTCTGACGATGAAAGCATCGTCTTGCCAGCAGACGATCCAGCTTCTGAGTCAGGCAAGAAAGAGGGCTCCGACAACGATCTGTTCCGGATCCCGTTTCCTCAGGATGCGCGGACGAAAGCCCCTGCGGATCCATTTCGTGAAGCCAAAGCTGAAGATAAGGTGAACGCTGTTCAGCCAGATTCGTCTGGTCGATCCAGTTCTTCAATGAGATCGGCTTCGCCAACACCATCTCGCTACTCATCCGATGAGATTCTGGATGGGTTCGAAGAAGCAGCGAATTTCGAAGAGGAACCCCCTAAACGACCAGGCTCTTCAGCAGGTGCATCCACTTCGAAATCGTCTAAATCTGAAAAGACAGTGGCCGACCAGGCCAATGAGATGTGGGAACGTATTGCTGGCCAGCCTCCAGCAGGCTCATCATCGTCACCAAAAACTTCAGCTCCGAAAACAGCTCCAAAGCCCGCTACGAAGCCCACAGAGTCAGACTCGATGTTTGAAGAGGTGACGACACAACTGGAGAACCGCGCGCAGGAAGCTCTCAACCGAGCCAAAGACACGGCGAAAGAAAAAGCAGTTTCCACGGTGGAGCAGGGTTCGCAGTCTTCTTCGAACTACGTCCGTGAGAAAGCGGCTGAGATGTTGCCTGACTCCGCAAAGTCCTTGCTTGATAAAGCCGCGGGTGCCACCGGCAGCGGTACAGGCACCACCGGAAATTCCAACCCGGCATCTGTATTGGGCTTCGACCCATTTCTGGAGTAGTGTTCAGGTGCCTTGCTCGTTCTGTGCGATTCCTGACTCTTTGTCGTAAGACGACAGTCAAGGAAGCCAATTTTTTCTGAACCGGCACACACATGAAACTCCTGCAGACACTGACTCAGACGCCTTCAGTTCCTGGCCGCGAAGACCGTATTCGCAAAGTGATTCAGGACTATATCACGACAAACAATCTGTTTGATGAGGTCTCCATCGATGCGATGGGCTCTCTGATAGGCCTTCGCAAAGCGCGCCGCAACCACGGAAATCCGGAAACGAAACCCGTGCGAGTCATGCTGGCGGCGCACATGGATCAGATCGGTTTTCTGGTTCGGCACATCGACGAAAACGGCTACCTGCGAGTCAACCCGGTCGGCGGCTTTGACGCTCGAAACCTGTTTGCTCGAAAAGTTCGCGTCTGCTGCTCCAGCGGCGATCTTCCCGGCATCATGAATGCTTCCGGCAAGCCGATCCACATTGCCAGCGAAGCCGACAAAAAGAAGATCCCGGAAGTGACCGAGTTCTTCGTGGACCTTGGACTCAATGCGGAACAGGTCAAAGCGAAAGTTGTCATTGGAGACATGGTCGTTCTGGATGGTCCGTTTGAGGAAGTCGGTCATTCGGTGGTCTCTCAGTGCCTCGACAATCGAATCGGCTGCTGGGCGCAGATCCGGGCGATCGAAAATCTTCGTTCACACAGTTGTGACATTTATGCCGTCTGGACCGTTCAGGAAGAAGTTGGCCTGCGTGGAGCACAGCCAGCAGCTTTCGGAGTCAACCCGGACGTAGCCGTTGCCTGTGATACGACATTGTGCTGCAGGACTCCCGGTGTCCCGGATGAAGATCGAGTTTCTGTGTCCGGCGATGGTGTCTGTCTGCATGTCATGGACGGTTCCATGATCTCTGACATTGGACTGATCGATGACTTTGAAAAGATCGCCAGGTCGCGAGACATCAAATGCCAGCGCGCGATTCTGCCTCGCGGTGGACAGGACGGAGCCGTCATTCAACGAAGTCGCAGTGGCGTGAGAACAATCGCTCTGGCATGTCCCGTCAAGTACATACATACTGTGACGGAAATGTCGCACAAGGATGATCTGGAGTCGTACCATCGACTACTGACAGCATGGCTGGAAACAGTGTGAGCCCAACCGGGCCCAACTTCTCGACACCACCACAGCGGATTGGCGGCGTCGTGCCAATATCGCGGACCCTATGACGAAATAAAAAAGCGGCTGAACCAGCGAAGTCTTCGCTGGCAGCCGCTTTCGTTTCTTCGCTTCCCCTCTTCGATCAATGCTCGTCGGTTGGTGATGGTTCTGGCAACATCCCCGTCAGAATCGTTCCAACAAGAGCATAAGCTCCGGCAACGCATGCACCGACAACAGCCATCTGCCCCGGACCAGTCGCTAGAGAAATCGTGATGAAGGCAGCGGCGGTTCCGAGAATTCGACCACCGATATTGGCCGCGAAACTTTCACCGGTCCCTCGCAGATGCACCGGGAACACCAGAGGAATATAGTTGCCCCAGAAGCTGAACTGCCCCACAACCAGCACTCCGGCCATAAAGATACCGAACTTAATCATTGTCAATGACTCGGACTGCAGCGCGCCGCCAATCCAGTAAAACAAGGCTGGCACCACGATCAGAGCTGGAATCTGGAAGACTCGCAGCAGACTGCGTCGGCTGACAATCTTCAGCGCTAGAATTGCTAGCAATGCACGGCCCAGAAGACCGCCAAGTTCCTGCCACAACGTGACTCCAGCCACAACAGCATCACTCTCGTTACCGGCAGCTTTCTTCTGATCCGGTGTGTATTCTGGTTTACCGGTTTCCTTGTTCTTTCCTTTAGGCTCACCCACTTTGGCTTTGGCGGCCGCCAGAACCTGCTGGTGTCCGGATTCCTTTGGTGTTCCCAACGCCTGAGCACCCAGGATCTGAGGCAACTGTTGAATCGCACCGAACGCGAGGCCATAGCTGGCCGCGAATACCAGAGTCGTCACGATCGTTGTCTTGCGCAGAGCAGGGCTGAAGAGTTCCGCAATCGATGGTCGACGCAGAGTGCCGGCTTCTTTCTTCTTCTGCCACTCCGGAGACTCAGGCAGGAACGGACGAATCAACAACAACGGCAGAGCCGGAATAACACCTGAAATCAGGGTGTATCGCCACGCTTCATGTCCGCTGTGAATCGCCGGCAAATCTTCAGCGATCTTTCCGGCAAGAATATTCATCCCGGCAACCAACAATCCACCGAGAGAAGAGAACGCCTGAGTCCACCCCAGCACCTTCTCACGCTGCTCATGATTCGGAAACAACTCGGCCAACCACGCAACCGCGGCAACGAACTCAACGCACACGCCCACAAACACGCAGCAGCGGAAGAACAGCAGGTGATACAAGCTCGTGGA
>CAIXQV010000752.1 GCA_903921605.1 uncultured Planctomycetaceae bacterium
AAGCAGAGTTCACCAAACGGGCAGATTCACCAGCGAAGTTCTTGAATCCCGCACACTGCCGGCGACGTTCGGAGTGGCCTGGCCGGATGCTCGAAATCTGTCCGTCAGTTTTCCAACCGATGACACCTCAATCGGAGCTTATGGTAACTCGTTAAGAGAAGTGCTGGACCAGGTGGCAGATCGAAAAGTCTGGCAGGAAACGGTTTTGCGAGCATTTCAGACTTGGGCCGTTCAGGCCAATATCAATATCGGCCTGACTCCGGACCGCGGCGATACTTTTGGAACCGTTGGTTTGTCCGTCAATGATCCCCGTTTCGGTGAAATTCGAATCGGCGCGTTTCCGCAGCCGGGTGTACTGGCCAGTGCCTTACCGTATCAGCAGACAGCCGGAACTTGGTCTGGAGATGTTTTCCTGAATACCCAGGCGAACTGGTTTCTGGGCAACTGGAATGCTGCTGCGCCGATCGAAGTGCCCGGTGCCAACGCAAAAGGACCTGCCGTTGAATTATTCACGGTCCTGCTTCATGAAGCCGGAAACTCTCTCGGCGTAGCGGACAACGCAGTTCGAGGAACCGTGATGTTCACGAATTATCAGGGGCCACGAGGTCAGCTGACAGCCACGGATATCAACTCGATCCGAGCGGTCTATGGGGTCCGGCAGGATATTTACGAGAGGACTTCGAACGGTACTCGTGCCACCGCAACTCCGCTTGTCTACGCCCCTGGCTTTTCAGGCTCAACTCCTCATGCCATTCGAGGCAGCCTGAATTCTATGACGGATGTTGACTTCTATCGTTTTCGTCCTGTGGCCGGTCGAAACCAGGTCAATGTCAGACTTCAGGCCGCCGGAATCAGCTTGTTGAAAGCCACTCTGGAAGTTTTTGACAACCGTGGCAACAGGATCGCTGACGTCAAAGCGGACAGCATCCTCGAGAATAATCTGCAGATTACGTTGTCTTCGCTGCAGCAGGGCCAGGACTATTTTGTGCGGGTCGCCAGAAACTCTGGTGATGTCTTTGCTGTGGGTGATTATCAGCTCGAACTGGATTATCGGGCTCCATCACAGCAGCCTTCAATCATCCCTCCGCAATTCGATGCTGATGCGTCGGACGAGGACGATGCGATCGTCGACTATGTGTCCGTGGATCGATTGTTCTCCAACGGCCTTGTCAGTAACGAGTTTCGAACCAATGACACGCTGCCGTCTGCAACCAGACTCGAAACAGTTCCGGGATTTCTGGCGGGGACGCGTTATGAAGCGATTGCTTCTCTCAGTCAGGCGGCTGATCGTGACCTCTATCGATTCCGCACACCATCGACTGCCAGTCGGTTGCTCAATATTGACCTGAATCCGTTGGGGCAAACGCCAATTTCCCCAAACGTGATCGTCATGAACAGTAATGGTGATCGAGTGGCCGCGCGAGTGCTCGAGAAAGCCGGCAAAGGGTTCTCGGTGCAGATTACCAATCCGGTGAGGAATGCCGATTATGTTGTGGCAATTCTTCATGCTCCGAACTCAACGGTCACCTCCGGCAATTATGCACTAACCGTGGATCTTGCGACTGAAGCCGCCAGCATGAAGGAACTGTTCCGAGGAAGTGTCACGGGGAACCAAAGCGACTATTCCAGGCTGGTCACCCACAAGTCACAACTGTTTCGCTTTGACCTCACTGCCTCGGCCACGACCCTGAATGAAGGCGTGCAGTTGACATTCTTTGATGCCCGCACTCGCGATGCCGTGTTTACCCTTTCCGTTGGGGCCGGTTTGACGTCAACAGAATATATCTGGCTTGCTCAGGGCGAATACGTGATTCGAGCCGTGACGAGAACGCGTCGAGGGATTCCTGCAGGCCGAGTTAACTTCATTCTCAGGTCCGATGTTATCAGTGATGATCAGGGCCCGAATCCAATTGACCCGACCATCGTCATGCCGCCAATGCAGGATCCGTGGATCTGGATCGATTACCCTCCTGACTTGTTTACTGAGCCTATCCCTCTGCCACCGATGGTGATTGAGGACCCATGGCTGAATGAAATCTCTGTCCCTCTGCACTTTGATTATTACTCGTACTATTTCGGCTGAACAGGGCTGACAGGCGATCTGTCTGCTTCGTTTGTTCGCAGAATGTTTCTTTCAGACAT
Source organism: uncultured Planctomycetaceae bacterium (assembly GCA_903921605.1). The sequence goes on from CAIXQV010000752.1 coordinate 2,143, forward strand.
CGTCCGCTGAGCGGAAGATGTTGCTGCGGCGTATCCACCAATGCTCCGCAGCAATCTACGACGGAAAGCACTTGCCGAAACGAACCAGCCACAGGGGAGACCCGAGCAGGCGAATGCGAAGCGTCACAAGAGCCCAGGCCAGGTTCACTTCGCGGGACAGGAATTTGAGCCACGTCTTTCCGTCGGCGGTGATCCGCAGATTAGCTTTGCCGCAGTGACCGTCTTCGACCAGTAGTTTCTGATCGCGGATGGTTACTGTTGCCATTCGCTTTTCAGATCCAGTGAATGTGAAGTGGTAGACAGCATCCAGCCCTTTGGATTGTCCCGGCTGAAATTGCAGTGACATGTATTTCAGAAAACTGTCGATCGATTGCACGTTGAGGTTTCCTCGCACAGGCCGCAGCGTCTTATGAGGAAATCGACGTTGAACATGTTCGGCCGCATCAGATCCCGGGACAGCGTAGACGATTTCCTCCTTGTCCTGCAGAGGTCTCAGCGTTTCCTCGGTAAACTGCTTTCGATTCTCCAGCCACGGCGCAATAACGTCTTCGCCAGCCGGACAAACGGCCAGACAATAAGCCGCTTTGTAATTCGCACCGAATGACAGGCTTTGCCACATCGATGCCGATTCCGCATCGGAGACTTTCGCTCGCAGTTCTGTGCGACTGCCACTGTCCGCAATCTGCTCCGTCAGATCAACGAAGCCACCCATGAACTCGCGATAGTTATGAGTGTAGCAGGCACTGAAATTGAAATCGCCGTTGGTGGAGATCGCTCCGACGGGACAGGCCGCCACGCACAGGCGACATTCCAGACAAGGGTTGTAGTCAATGGGTTTCGATTCTTCGGCAACAGTTTCGCCAATCAAAATCGTTCCCAGCAGAATGAAGTTGCCAAACTTAGGATGAATCACGTTGCGATGAATTCCCATCTGCCCCAGACCCGCCGCAACAGCCACCGGCTTGTGCGACACAACCCAGATCTTTCCCGGGAAGTTGTCCATTTCCATCGGAAAGCCCATCGACGGATTCACGGCCTTGATGCCTCGAGCTTCCAACTCCGTCACAACTCTCCGCGCGACGTCATTCACGTGATCTCCCGTGTGATGAAACTCCAGATTGGCGACTGACCTTGCAGGGCTGCGAATGGGTTCGCGATTCATTCGGCAAACAAAAGCCAGCAGAGTTTTCGTCCATGGAGCGAAACTCATAATGTCCGCACGCTGGTCATCGAGCTCAGGACGGTCAATCGAGACCAGCCCTGCGTCATCAGCGCCACAGTCGAGACACAATTTCCGCAAAGCTTCTGAAGTGAGCGACACCGGCGAACATACTTTTGCAGCGCCTCGAACTTTGATCACCGTCGGATGTTCATCGATTCGCCCCATGAGCATGCCCCCTTTAATGATTCACCGGAATCGCAGCCAGATCACTTGCAAAATGCAAGCACTCGACGCACTTGCATTCTGCAAGCATCGCGAGTATTGTCAAGGAGTTTTGCAGGCAATTGTCTGACTCGTGAGCATTAAGGATCCCGACAGGCGCCCAAAACATTCACCACCTCCGGCGAAAGCTGAGCCCCATGAAACATTCTCGCTCCTGCTGCCCGGTGGCCTGCACGCTGGACCTGATCGGCGACAAATGGACACTGCTGATTGTCCGCGACCTGCTGCTGGGACGATCTCATTTTCGTGAGTTCTCAGCGTCCCCGGAGCGCATCGCGACCAACATTCTGACAGATCGACTCACGCGACTTGTCGAAGCTGAACTGGTCGAAAAATTCCCATCGCCCGAGCGACCAGGAAGAGACGCCTATCGTCTCACAGAAAAAGGCACAACCCTTGGGCCTGTCGTGCAGTCCATCAAAAAGTGGGGCCTCGAACACATCGAAGGCACGTCGGCTCGCTTGAAGCCCAAATGATCATGAGCGATCAACGCTGCGATGTGGCCCTTCTGCGATGCAGGAGGTCATATCATAGAAAGCAGCATTTCAGAAATGCTTTTGAGCCTGAAGAGAAGCAAGCCCACACAATTCATCTCACGGATGGCATTGAGTAGAAAGGTTGCCTCAGCGTTAGTGCGCCCGAAGGCTCAGGCGGGATAACCTGTACGCGAATGGAGCTAAAAACAGGACACGCTAGAGGGGCACGCTGCCGGACTGATGGCCCTCCGCCGATGCAAGGCGGCGAAGCCAGCGGTAGTGTGAAGCGAGTCCGGACATAAAGCTCGGATGCACGTTGTAGAGAATCCCAAACTCCTGGCAAGTTTCACGTACCAGGGGACTGATCGCTCGATAGTGAATGTGGCAGACCTGAGGAAACAGATGGTGCTCAATCTGGTAATTCAGACCTCCCACAAACCATGACAACAGAAGGTTGTTCGGAGCGAAGTCCACAGTTGTTTCAATCTGATGGATTGCGAACGACGATGCCATTCGACCCGTATCGGATTCCGGC
>CAIXQV010000753.1 GCA_903921605.1 uncultured Planctomycetaceae bacterium
CCTCACCAAGCTGCCCGCCAGTCGGTCGACATGCACACGGGTACCAAAAACAAACATCTTCGCCTTAAACTCACCGCCACATACGTATCCACATGTTTACGTATTACGTTAATTCTTAAGATATCTTAGGAATCTTCTGTTTGTGGTTGAATCCTTTTGAATTTGCCTGATAAAAAGGTGCAGCTGTCACTCCCACCTAGGCTAACACAACTTGAGGTATCAACGCATGGCAAAACAACTGCTCGTAGTTCTTCTTATTGTCTCCGTGGGTGCCTGCAATGCACCGGCTGCTGTGATCACGCTATCCAACGGCACGCCCGGTTTTTCACAGAACTTCGATTCGTTGGCAGCGTCCGGAACCAGCAGTACAACTCCTGCCGGCTGGTCATTCGTTGAAAATGGCTCCAGCGGCAACAACAACGGACTCTACGCGGCCGGCACTGGCAGCGGCTCAGGAGGTGACACTTACAGCTTTGGATCCGGCAGCAGTTCCGAAAGAGCGTTCGGGGAACTTACAACGTCCACACTCAACACAACAATTGGGGCTCAGTTCAGGAACGGTGGAACGACCGCGATTCAGTCCTTGGCAATTGGTTACAAGGGTGAGCAATGGAGAGTCGGAAACAGCGGAACACCCAGAACAGATCGCCTGAATTTTTCTTATAGCTTGAATGCAACCAGTTTGGCGACAGGAACTTGGAGCTCTGTCAGCAGCCTGAATTTTCTAAGCCCGATCACGTCTGGAACTGTGGGAGCCATCAACGGTAACCTCGCCGCAAATCAGGCCAGCTTGGCGGGGACCGTCACCGGATTGAACTTGAATACAGGCAGCGACCTCTGGATCCGGTGGACTGCCGTGGATGCTACTGGCAATGACGACGGTCTGGCGATTGATGACTTCACACTCAACGCCACCTTTGCCGCTTCACCGGCTGCCGTCCCTGAACCGGGCACCTTCGCACTCCTGCTGACAGGACTTTCGACAGTCCTGATTCGTCGCTTCCGTACTCTTTCGCTGTGATGCAACCCAGACTGGGTTTCACAGCAAGGCCTGGGGTCGCCACGCTGCGGCGTACCCCAGGTTTTCTGTTTTTACCGCCCCGACACAGGTCGAGCCGCTGGTCGTCATGCCTGGACTCCGGGATTTTTTAGCAGCAGCCCGCCGCAGGGCGAAGTTCAGGAATCCGAGCGTGCGAAGTGAGCAGTTCTCGGCAAAAAAATGTGAGGGCAAAAAAATACTGGCCATCTTTTTGCCCAATCATCTTTTTGCGCATAACGCTTCCCTACCATTATCAACCACCGGGACGCTGTTATCGCGGGTTGGGCACAGCAGCACCCTCCTTGAGCTTCTCTGCCGCGGCCCTGATTTCCTGTTCCAGCAGCTTGTGTTGTTCCGCCATTTCTGTGCGGCCCAGTTTCTCATTCAAAGCAGCCAATTTCGCATGCACCGCGGCCACATCCTTGACCGTCTGCAAAGATTTCTCCAGATCGTCCAGAGCCTCTTTGTTCTTGTCCATCAGCATGTAGATGGTGCCGCGAGTATCCAGGAAGCTGCCATTCTGCGGCTCTTCCACAAGTGCGGAATCAATCATCGCGAGAGCACGCTGGAGGTCTGGTTTCTTTTCGTCATGCGACACCAGCCAAGCCAGATTATTCATCACCACGGCCAACTTGGGATTAATGCTCAGCGATCGTTCGAAGTGAAAGATCGCTCCCTCTTTATCTTCTTCCATCCAGCAGACGTTGCCCAA
>CAIXQV010000754.1 GCA_903921605.1 uncultured Planctomycetaceae bacterium
CTTCTCATTCATCGCATCCCCACCATCAAGCATCTCGGCGAATGATGAGGCCGCGTCTTCACCACCGGTTGGAGCAGGAGTGGCCAGAATCGATGTTAGCTTCAGGCCTTTGACCAGTTCGAGGATCGGAGAATGGGCCATGTAGAGCCCTTCTTTCAATTTGCGATCCGCACAACTGCAGACGCCGACCAAAGAACCATTTGCATCAAACAATCCGCCACCGGAACGACCACTCTGAGGATCCACAGAACAGACAAGGTTGGCTGGTCCGTTGTAGCGATTGATGTCGACGACCTTTGTCTTCAACAGAGTCGGGTCCGCTCCGCCGTTGCAACCAAAGCTGACAAGATTCTGATCCTTCGTCACGCTCGGAGCAGCGGCTGTCAGCCGGACTGCGGGCATAATCTTCGTGGACTGAATCTTCAGAAACGCCAGATCGGAATTGTGATCTCCACCGATCAGTGATGCGGGATAGCTGAGTGGTTTGCCGTTCTCGAAAACTTCGATTTCAATCTTTGCATCCTTCGTCGCCATATCCAGAAAGACATGAGCACACGTCAGAATGATCGCCTGTCCCGCAGCGCTGTAGACGATCGTGCCGGTGCCGACGTCCTGAATCTTCTTGCCGTCCTTCGATGAAACGCCAGCAACTTTGACTCGCACAGTCGCCGCTTCGGCAATCAGCAGGCCGTCCATTTCTGCTCCAGCAGCTTCAGGACTTTGAGCTCTCAGCGTGGGGAATTGCATGGCTGTTGGCTTTGTGACACCACCAAGCAAATTACGGAAAACATCTTTAATGGATGACTTGGATTCTGCGGGAGTTTCGTCAGGAGCCGCATCGGGCCCCGCTGAAATTTCCGGGGTATTTGACGTGGAAGCAAGACCGGCCGGCAGTTCTGCAGCAGCGACATCGGTGCGTTCGCGAGTTTCTGAGAGTCGACGAGCCGCGCGATTCATCTGATCGCGAAGTTCAGCCTCATCAGTGAGGCCAATAAATCGCTGGGCTTCTTTGCCCTGAACCATCAGCACCAGCGTTGGCACTCGATCGACGTTAAAACGGCGAGCCAGTTCCGGCTCTTCACTGATATCAATCTGGCGGACAGGAAACTTATCCTTTTGCATCCGCTGCAGGATAGGCACCATCTGCTGACATGGCTGACAATAGCTGGCTGTGAAGTCCAGCAGCTCAACCTCAGGAGGGCTTGTCGCACCGGTTTCGGCATCGAACATCGCCACCAACAGCATGAGCATCTTCATAATTGGCTTCCGTGCCTGAAGAACAATCGGACAGACATCCAGGGGCTTACAGGACACGGTGAATCAGCACGTGAGAATTCCGTTTCTCCTGAGCTGATTCGGGCTGACTTACTCCGCTGGTCCAACCAGCAGGTTTTGTCAGTTCCGATTCGCATCCGGCAGATCCTGCCGCAATCGACGGGCGGAGCATAATCCGAAGTTCGGATTTCGGGAAAGATCAGAATTCACGGGGTTTCCGGGGATAAATGAACATTCCGTGAAACCTCCGTTCGGTTTTACATCACCCTGAGTTCTCTACAATGGTTGGTTCGAGCAGCTTCAGCAATGTCGTAAGGCTGCATTTGGAACACGAGAATGGAGAACGCCATGAAGAAAATTCTGGCAGGCGGGTTATTGATCGTCTGCGTATTGACGGCCGTAAATTCAGCGACGGTCAGCGCAGAAGAAGAAATGAAGGATACTCCGATTGCGGTTGGCACGGAACGAGCCTTTCCGAATCTGGACTTCGAACGACCGATCGTGGTCACTCACGCGGGCGACGGCACCAATCGCCTGTTCGTTGCGGAGCAGGACGGCATCATTAAGGTTCTGAAGAACGATCAGGACGCCGAAGAAGCCACCGTGTTTCTGGATATCGACGAACGCTGCACGTACGCGGACAATCAGAACGAAGAAGGCCTTCTGGGGTTCTGTTTCCATCCGAAGTTCAAAGAGAATGGGCAGCTTTTCGTTTACTACACATCGGCCGAAGAAGCTCATCTGTCTAAAGTGTCTCGATTCACCGTCTCCAAAGACAATCCGAACGTCTGTGACGCGGCGACTGAAGTGGAGATCATGCGGATTCCTCAGCCGTTCTGGAATCACAACGGCGGAACGATTGAGTTTGGGCCTGACGGATTTCTCTACATCGCTTTGGGCGACGGCGGAAGCGGCAATGACCCGAATGGGAACGGTCAGAATCTGACCACACTGCTGGGATCCATCCTGCGAATCGATGTCGATCATCCGGGCAAAGACGCGAAGTATTCGATTCCGAAGGACAATCCATTTGTTGGCAAGCAGGTTCCGGCGGGACCTCGAGGCGCAATGGTTCCGGCTCGTGGAGAGATCTACGCCTACGGAGTTCGCAATATCTGGCGCATGTCCTTCGACAGCAAAACCGGATCCTTGTGGGCCGCGGACGTCGGTCAAAATCTCTGGGAAGAAATCAACATCGTGAAAGCCGGCGGCAACTATGGCTGGAACGTGCGAGAAGGAAAGCACTGGTTCCGCCCTGATGGCAACGATGCCGATCGAACAGACCTGATCGACCCGATCCACGAGTATCATCACTCCGTCGGAAAATCGATTACCGGTGGTAATGTTTACCGAGGAACTCGAGTCCCTGAATTGGCCGGAAAGTACATCTATGCCGACTACGTGAGCGGGCTATTGTGGGCTTTGGACTATGACGAAGCCGCTGGCAAGGTCAAGGCGAACTATTCCATCGCGGGCTTCGACGGCGATGACGACGGCAAAGCAGAAGTTCTGCCGGTCATGAGCTTCGGTACCGATGAACAAGGCGACGTCTACTTTACGACGCCGTTTGGAAGTCTGTATCGCTTTGTTTCGAAGTAATGCACTGACAGAATCCTGAAGGACTGAGATCGATTAGTCCGGACGGCACGAAATTCAATTCCCTTGAATGCCCGGTTGTGAAAGCAGCCGGGCATTTTTTACGGTTCAACACGAAATCGAGTGCGCGAGACTGTATGGATGCTGTCATGACGGTACTCGGGCGTTCATTGAGGTCGTTGCGGTTCACCGCGAAGCGGTTTAAGAAGGTAGCCGGTGGTCAGCGCAGCGCCAACCACCGGTTTCTATCGAATCCTGCGATTGCACCCTGAATTGGGTGCCAGAATCGTGATTTCTGTCATTCCTTCAGGATGAGTTTGGTTCGCTCTCGGTAACCGGTGATGCGGCTGTCGGCGACCACCGGCTACCCTCTGACATCCTTTCAGGATCAATTGCAGGGATTTCCACCGCCCATGTTCGCGGCTTACTTCTGGAGGATCGGAATCCGCCACGAACATTCTTTCTGAAATTCCCTGTAACAGTTGTGAGCGGCTGACGCTGGAGACCTCAGTCACACAAACATGAGAACCACAAGAGACCGGCAGACTGGTGGTTCTTCCAACTCAAAAAATGCCGAACCTGGAGAATTGAAATGTTCAAGAAACTGATGATGGCCGTTGTTCCAATGTTGATGGCTGCCTGCTCTGTACAGGCCGATGATGTTACCTCCGACAGTGGTGCGTCGATTGAAATCGATGTGGCTTCAATCTCGGATGCCAGCGTTGAGATCGTTGAAGCAGCACTCGATGTCGATGTGGATCAGTTGGCCGCGAATGCGGGCAAGGCGGAAAAGACAGACGCCGTTGAGGCCTGTTTCCGTCGCTGCGGTTATCAGAGCTGCGGCTGGGGTGGCAACTATGGCTGCTGGAATTCCTGCTACAACAACTGCTACAGCAACTATAGCTGC
>CAIXQV010000755.1 GCA_903921605.1 uncultured Planctomycetaceae bacterium
GGAAAATCACCAAGGATCTTTTGGGAGTCCTCACTGGTCAGCAACTGTGCCTTTTCCCATTCAAGGATCTGGTCTTCCGTCGATTTCAGGACAGACAGCAAAAGTTGCCAATTGGACTTTGAATCATTCTTCGCATCGGACATCTTTGGCACTCCGGAATGTGGGTGACAGCAGACAGACCATGCGAAGCTCGCTGCGCAATAAAGCCCTGTCTGAAGAACGAACGCGTCAAATCACCAGAACACGGCTAAAGAAAATCCGCGATTCTCGTTGAGACGGTCCGATGGCGCCGCGACGACCGTTTCTGACACCCCTTTGCACACCGATGGATGACCAGCAGCATCAATTCTTGTCTCTGTCGAGCCCGGCGTTGTTCTTTCTCGGCATGCCGTCACGGTTGGCTTCCAGACTTGCGCTGGAGCGGTTCATCGCGATGAACTGAATCAGTCCAATCAGGGCGAGGGCCAACATCATCGGGATCGCAGTCAATGCGGCCACAGGCTGATGCCGCACGATTATGGAGTCGACCCATAGTAAGCCGTAGCTGAGCATTGACAGTACCGTGATATAGCCGATCAGCAGAGGGCGACAGCGCAGAGACGAAGCAGCGACAAGTACAAACATAGCGGACGTTAATCCGCTGCGGGTTCCGTCGCCTGAAAAGATCACTGCGGTCAGAAGCAGCACTTCACCCGTTGCCCAGGCGTACAGAGTCCAGGCCGCACCGTCGGTTCGCTGGAGCCACCACTGCCAGATCGCAGCGTTCAGGATCGCCAGCGGGACCACGTAGTTCACCGTTCGCTTGAAGCTTTCATCGCCGGGCAACATTCCGGTCAAATTGGCGATGACGTGATACGTGTAGAAGACTACCAGCACGCAGATCGTGACGGCCAGACCCGGGCGGTAACGGGCCCAACGCTGCACTCGCCGAAAGATTCCCGACTGCCTGACGTGAATCGATTCCCCTTCCAGACATCTTCGCAGATCGGCTGCAAACTCACCGGCGTTCGGATATCGCAGGGCCGGGTCGGTCTCCAGCGACTGGATGCAAATCGCATTCAGGTCATGCGGGATGCGCCGATCGCGTTCACGCGGGGAGATGACGTCATGTTCTCGAATGAGCTGTATCGTTCGGGCAAAGTCGCCACCAGCAACCTCGATCGGCGGCCGCCCCGTCAGAATGCGGTAGAGAATTGCTCCGAGACCGTAAACATCGGCTGCTGGAGAAGCGGTACTGGATTGGCCAGTCGCGATTTCCGGAGCCATGTAGCCGGGCGTTCCCATGATGTCCCCGGCTGACGTCAGATTCGAGTCCGTCTGAAGGCTTCTGGCGAGACCGAAGTCCATCACCCAGGGCTGACCGGTCTTCTCATCAATCAGGATGTTGGAGGGTTTCAGGTCCCGATGAATAATACCGTGGTCATGAGCATCGGCGATCGCATTCGCCACAACTCGCAGCTTTTTAATGGCCTCCGTAGTCGTCAGAGCATTACGCTGCAGTAATTTCTCCAGAGTGACTCCCTGGATGAACTTCATCACGATAAACGGTTCACCATGCACGTCACCAACCTCATACACCGGCACGACGGCGGCGTGGGCCAGTTGAGATGCCGCGTTGGCTTCGTGAAGAAATCGCTCCACATCCTGTGCTGAAGAAAACGCCCCCATACGCATCATTTTGATGGCGACAAGTCGATCGGGGCGAAACTGGCGAGCCTTATAGACGATCCCCATTCCGCCGCGATCGATCTCCTCCAGGATTTCATAATTCTGTATTTCGGGCAGCCTGCGAGCGCGGCTTCCGTGCAGAGGCATTCCCGAAGTGGCACTGATAGTTTCCGCAAGGGCCGCGTCATGATCATCGGGGTCCTGAGTCTCTGCATCGGCCCCCAGATCAGCAATCACCGCGGCCAGCAGTCGACGGGCAATTTCTGGAGGCAGTGATTGCCTGTTAACCCAGTTAACGCGTTCCTCAGGCGGATGCTCGACTGCCTGCCAGAACAGCTGCTGAATTCGTTCATAGTCGCGGACAGCCTCAATGCGTCGTTGGGGCGCACCGTCATGACCCGTTTCGTCACCTTCTGAAGGTCGTTCAGCCATCATTCTTTCAGCTTTCTGCTGTTGGCTTCAGATTCTCAGGTTTCCGCCGAATCCAGTTGGGAGGCCAGCCAGGCCCTGGCAAAGCGCCAGTCATTTTTCACGGTCGCTTCTGACACTTCCAGCACTGCGGCAGTCTCTTTCACATCCAGTCCCCCGAAACATCTCAGCTCAAAAACCTGAGCCTGTCGCGGATTCACTCCAGCCAGTTGCTCCATTAGATCATTCACTGCCACGACATCCACCGGCTCGGGACTCATCGACGGCAGGAGAGTGTCCTGCAGAGGTATCTGCTGGCCTCCCGCTTCACGTTTGTCCGCATTCTTTCGCCTGGCATGGTCCACAAGAATGCGTCGCATCATGGTGGCGGCTACTGCACAAAAATGAGCTTTCCCCTGCCAGTTGACTCGAGTTTGATCGGCCAGTCGCAGGAACGCTTCGTTGACCAGAGCAGTCGGCTGCA
>CAIXQV010000756.1 GCA_903921605.1 uncultured Planctomycetaceae bacterium
CGGGCGTAGTCGATGATCTCCATAAAGGCCGGCCCGATGCGGACTTCTCGAACAATCGGCTTGTCGTTGCTCCATCCATCTGCCGGAAGCTTACTCAGCAATCTCATCGAGTCGACTCGCATCACTTCAGTCTGAGCTTCCATCGACTCTACAGAAAAGGCTGCAGCCTCCGGCACAAGCATCGCGGGATCCGGAACGACATGCAACAGATGGAGTTCAGCATTGAACCGAGCAGCCATGGCGCATCCGTAGGTCAGAGCCGGGCTGCTGAATGTACTGAAGTCAGTCGGGACCAGAATTCGATCGAGTTTAATCATGGACGTAAATCCTTCAGAGGTTTCGAGCAGGCCGCTGACTATTGCAGCGGCATCTTAATCGACATCATTGCAATTCCGACAACTGTGGCGCCGGAAAGCAGCAGCAGAATCAACAGACCAACTCCATAGACGGTCCGGATACCGTCATCCGGCAGTTCTCGTTGATGGAGTAACTTACGAGCAATCACGCCGCAGACCCACGACCAGTGCAGCATGACATGCACCACAATCCCGAAGGCCAGTACGCTGAGGAAAAAGAACTGCACACTACACCACTGTCCAAAATTCATCGACCACAGTGTCCAGCCCTTCGCTGCAACTCCGGGTGGAAAGACAAACTGCACAATGACCGCCGAGATTGAATGCAGGCAAAATACCAGCAGCAGAAAGGTGTCCAGCCAGAAGTTGACGAGCGTACGAGAGACTCGAGTACCGTCTGAAGCCACGACCTCAGACTTCTTGATAATTCTATCAGTAAGAGGTGTATCAGTAATGGGGTTCGTTGTTGCCGACACGAAAGTAACGCTCCCTACTTTGTGCAACCGGCCCTTCAGCACTACAGTCTTCCACCGAGGCCAATTCGGGCATTGTCAGATTGTCTCTGTGGCGACGCAAATGGAATGCCGCTGATGTCGAACTGAATGGTTTCCGGCAGACTAAGCACAGAAGCGCGCGATAGTGCGCATAGATTTTTCTGGCCGGTCGAGTTCGCACACTTGCGAGCGATAGGGCACATCAGCGAAACTAATCGAATCGGAATGGAGGACTGTTTTATGCAGAATGTGCTGGCTGTCGTGCTCGCCGGGGGCAAAGGATCGCGACTGGAGCCGTTAACTCGAGATCGCAGCAAGCCTGCGGTTCCGTTCGGGGGCTGCTTCCGAATCATCGACTTCACGCTGTCGAATTGCCTCAACAGCGGTCTTCGCAAAATCCTCGTGATGACTCAGTATAAGGCCGCCAGTCTCGAACGGCACATTGAACTGGGCTGGCACTTTCTTCCGGCAGAGCTGGGAGAATTTGTCAGCGTTCGACCGCCTGAGCAACGAGTCGATGAAAACTGGTACATGGGCACGGCCGATGCCATTTACCAGAACATCTACACGATCGAAAAAGTCCGCCCGAAGCACATCGTCATTCTGAGCGGCGATCATATCTATCGAATGGACTATTCGAAGTTCATCGCTGACCACATTGCGTCAGGAGCCGACGCCAGCATTGCCTGTTTGCCAGTCCCTCTCGACGAAGGTCGTCGATTTGGAGTCATGCAGGTCGATGAAGATCGTCGCGTGGTTCGATTTCGTGAAAAGCCGGAACAGCCGGATCCAATCCCCGGTCGACCTGAACAATGTATGGCGTCAATGGGCATCTATGTGTTCGACACGGAGTTTCTGTTTGAGCAGCTTTGCATTGACGCCAACGAACCTGGCAGCAATCGTGATTTTGGCAAAGATATTATCCCCTCGATTGTCGACTCCAGTCGCGTGATGGCGTGGCCGTTTGAAGATCCGGAAACCGGCGGTCCGGCCTACTGGCGCGATGTGGGAACATTGGACTCCTACTACGAAACGAGCATGGATCTGACCTCCGTGCGGCCGCAGCTGAACCTATACGATCAAGACTGGCCGATTCGAACATGGCAGCCTCCATTGCCGCCTCCGAAATTCGTATTCAACGATCGCGAATCCAGCGAACCAAGAATTGGATATGCAACTGACAGTTTGATTTGTTCCGGGTCGATTATTTCCGGTGGAAAAGTCGACCGCTGCATTTTTTCCCCGCGAGTCCGCGTCAACAGTTTTGCGTCTGTCACGAACTCCATACTGTTCGAAGGTGTTGAAGTGGGGAGGCACTGCGTGATCGAACGAGCCATTGTCGACAAAGGCGTGTCAATCCCCGAGGGAACTCGCATTGGCGTGGATCCTGTTGAGGATCTTACTCGTGGTTTGACGATCTCAGAAGGGGGAATAACGGTTGTGCCGAGAAATGTTCGATTCGTCTGAAGACTTTGCAGGCACTCCGCAGTTGCACGTCGGCCTTGAATTGATCAGCATGAGGCGCAGCGTCGCTTTGGACGGCAGCGAAACTCGGCGGTGCTGGTCGCCTTAAATGTCCGGGATTTGGTAAATTAGATAAGTATTAATCGCCCGGATTTCTCAGGGCTGAATGCTCGAAAGTTTCGAAATGTCTGACTTTGAAGATCGATTGCAGAAAGCAATTCAACGTGGCCAGCAGGCTCGCGTCGCCGTTGATGCATCGCAGGAAGCCGATGCCGCGACCGAAGAGGAAATGCGGCTCAAACACTCGCAATTTCGCAATGAACTTTCCGAGCACATCGAAAACTGCCTACGGAAGCTCTGTGATCATTTCCCTGGCTTTGATTACAGCACCGTGCTGAATGAAAAAGGCTGGGGAGCACGCATCAGTCGCGACGACATCAAGCTGGGGCGAGGAACCGCAAAGAACGAGTACAGCCGTCTCGAAGTTCTGGTGCGGCCATTCAATGATACGCATATCGTTGAGATCTCAACAAAAGGCACAATCCGTAATCGTGAGTCGCTGAACCGCAGTAACTTTAAGTTTCTGAAGGAAGCGACGAAGGACATGCTAAAGCAGATTGTCGACGGCATCGTGCTGGAATTTGCCGAGCAGTATTCCGCACATTCGTAGGTTGGTTAATGCTGATCGGCGGTCCATGTCTCGGTGTCCAGCAGTTCGTTCGTTGCTTCGGCTGTGACAGATGTCTTCCATTGCAAAACACCAAATGGCAATTGGCCGCAATACTGCACATCGCAGCGATGCCAAATTTTTCCCAATGCCGGATCGTCGATCACGACTCTTATCGCGGCTCGTTCAACCTTCCACGCTTTGGTTGAATCTTTGCGAGAAGGAATCCACGTCGGCCCCGCCGCGTTGAATGTGCGAATGGCTGGAAGTCCCTGCAGCAGACGTTCGATCTCGGCCAGTTGCGATGATGAGGCTTGTCCTTCCGGTTGTCCTTCAAGAACACTCAACCAACGCTGCCCATTGCGAAATCGACTTCGGCTGGCAGCAAACACAAACGAACGCGTCGCTTCGCCCGGCGGCGTTAGTTGAACCGCCAGTTGCATCGCTTCAGAATCCGCGCCGAACACTTGCAGCCGAAGCTTCTTGCCTCGACTGCTGGTCCATGACATTGCTGCCTGCGGAACAATTGGAATTTCGCCCAGCACACTAAACCGCGCGGGATCAAACGGTTTGACTGGCGTGCGATAATGAATCCAGCCAGCGGCTTCCATTTGCTCGAACAGCCACGAAGGTCTCCACGGACGATTGACAGACCAGTTAACGGATACGATTGATCCGGCCAGTAGTAGGCCGCAGATAACATGGACACTGCGGCGTTGAATTGATTCCAGAGCCGGAACCATCGCAATCCACCAGAACGGCGACAGCCACATCATCCAACGCAGGCCGACGGAGTTGCCTCCGTAGTTGTAGTTCTCTGTACGAGTCAGGTAGAACCCCAGAGTAACCAATGTCATCAACGCCCCGGCAAGAATCAGCAGGCTTCGGCTTTCTGCTTTCCTCCCCAGCGCCAGAAGAAGAGCCAGCAGAGTCCCGCAGACCGCAACAAGCAGAACCGGCGTCAGCGACAAGAGTCCGTGATGACCCAGAATGCAGTGAAACAAATAGACGGGCGTTGATTCCGTGTTGGCATCGAGATCTCGTGGGGTCGTCCAGTAGCTCGGAATACCGTTGTGCTCGTAAACGTAAGTTTCAGTTCCATAAGTCGCATAAAACGGCTTGACGCCTCCCGTTGCCATCCAGTTGGTGACAAAGAATGCGAGCAGTGGGACAGCGGCCGCCGGAACGAACCAGATCGCCGTTTTGCGAGAGCAGATAACGACCGCGAGCAGAAATGCCAGCACTCCCATTTGCGCGGCTGGCAGCTCAAAACAACACGTCAGCGCGGCGAAGAACCCGAGCGATGCGAAGTCCCGGGACCGTGGCTCTGAAGGTCTTTCATTGTTGTCAGAAGAATGAGTTCTGCTGCGAGACACAAGAATTCTTACCGCCGCAGTGATGGCAAACATCGCGCAGGCAACCGCCGGCGTGTGATTGTTCAAGGTCGTAAGATAAGGATTCAGAATGGACCCAAAACCCGCGACGGCCAGCACAAACATTCTTGCATAAAGACCACTGTCCAAAAGCTGCAGGCATGTTCGCAGCGAACGCAATGACAGATAGAACGGGATCACGTTCACGATGAGCAACAGCAGTCGCGTCACGAGAGCCGTGTGATGAACCAGACCGTAGCCGAGTATCGCTCGCTCAATCGCATATAACCCCGCGACCATGGTGGACAGCAGGGGAGGCTTGGACGAATAAAAGTGCCACGGTTCCGATTCGGACGTTCGATACCGGACTTTATCAATCGTAGACCAGGCTCCTACCGCATCGATTTCATCAATCTGAAACGTACGACGTTCGACCAGCGACCAGACAGTGGCCCAGCGAGACCGATCGTTCGCGCTTTGCAGAGGTGCTGCCTGAAGCACGGCGGCGGCGATCACCGCCGTTGCGGCCAAAATCAGGATATTTTCGATCAGGCCGCATTGAGCGAACCGGGACTGATCATCAGGGACTGGTTCCTTCATTGTGTTTTCAATCCCTTCGAGTTCAGACCGTTAACCAGACCGGAGAGTGTAGCCGCACTTTACACCCCACGTCACTCTTTTTGCCTGTGTCACCTGTTCAGACGGAACGAATACCGAGGATTTTTCCGCATCCGGCCAATTCGGAGTATGCCGTTGAATGATGTGGCCGGATGTTTGATAATCTACAATCCTGAAATTTCCTGAACCAGAAACCGGGCCGAGAAGCCTGCAGACTGGCACCTGCCCAGAACACTCCCGGAAATGGCCCAGCCGGCCGTAAAACGAATGAACGCTGCGAACCCAACCGCTCCTGCTCGCCCTTTGCAGGACGTCAACATCATCGGGACGTCTCCTCTGATTTCTCCGGCAGAACTCAAGCAGGAGTTTCCGGTATCGTCAGCCATCGCCGATCATGTGGCTGACTCACGTGGTGTGGTAGAAAATATCCTCCGCGGAAACGACAAGCGAGTCATCGCGATCGTGGGCCCCTGTTCAATCCATAATACCGACATGGCTCTTGAGTACGCACGCCAACTGAAGGCTGTGGCCGATGAAGTGAGCGATCGGCTGTTTGTGGTCATGCGAGTTTACTTCGAGAAACCTCGCACGACCGTCGGCTGGAAAGGCTTGATCAACGACCCTCATCTGAACGACACATTCGACATCGCCACGGGATTGCGGAAAGCTCGCCAGATTCTGCTGGATATCAACACGGTCGGTTTGCCAGCGGCCACAGAAATGCTGGAACCGATTACTCCTCAATACATCGCGGACCTGATTACCCTGGCCTCGATCGGTGCTCGCACGACTGAATCACCGACTCATCGCCAGATGGCCAGTGGACTTTCGATGCCGGTCGGATTCAAGAACAGCACGGAAGGCAGTCTTGAAGTGGCGATCAACGCCATGAAGGCGGCACGGGCTCAGCACAATTTTCTGGGCATCGATCATGACGGCAAGACCTGCGTCATGAGCACTCGTGGAAATGAGCTGGGGCACTTGATTCTCCGTGGTGGCCGCAACCCCAACTATCAGGCAGAACATGTCAGCGAAGCCAGTCGGATGTTGCGTGATGCCAAGTTGCCTCCCAGACTGGTCGTTGACTGCAGCCATGCGAATTCCAGCAAGGATTATCGCCGCCAGCCGGAAGTCTGGATGGATGTTATTCGTCAGCGAGCGGCCGGGAACGAAGAGATCGTCGGTCTCATGCTGGAAAGCAATCTCGTCGAAGGCGCACAGGCTCTGACAGAAGATCTCTCAAAGCTGAAGTACGGCGTGAGCATCACGGACGGCTGCATCAGCATCGAAGAAACCGCCAGCCTGCTGCGGCAAGCTCGGCAGACCCTGGCGTAGCTAACGATTTCCTGAGCGGGGCAGCGCGGCATTGATTTAGTGGTATTTCGGGCGTTTTCGTTTAACGGCGAGCCGCAGACGTTGGCGAACTTGGCCAACGTCGCCTGCGGCTTGCTTTTAAACAATCAGATCAACACTCCCGCTCGCGGCGTGC
>CAIXQV010000757.1 GCA_903921605.1 uncultured Planctomycetaceae bacterium
GTAAGCGCCCGGCGAAGAGCATGTTGTGGGGATGGGTACCCTCTGGATTTTTCCGGGAGGGTCTAAGGTGGGAAAGCATTATTCGGTGGAGCAGTGGGCGGCGTGGGTTGGTGAGCAGCGACAGTCTGAGCTGAATGTGGTGGAATTCTGCGACTGGATCGGTGTCTCACCGAACTCGTTTTATCGATGGCGTCAGAAGCTGGCCACCAAAGGCAGGTCGCCAGCAAGAAAGGGGTATGAGGCACAAAGTCTGTCGGCCATGAAGGGATCGATGTCTCGCGGTTCCGAATTGGTTCCGTTGACCGTTCTGACTTCGCCCGTCGTTGAGATTGATCTGCCATGTGGGGCTGTTGTTCGGGTTCCCAATGAGGATCGCTCGCTGCGTCGCGTGCTCGGAATCCTGTTGGAAGCAGACCCGGCTACGGAAGTCTCATCAATCGCCACGCCCCGCCTCGATCATCATCGAGGAGGTTGGCGATGATTCGAGCGACGATCCCGATGCAGATCTTTGTTTGCGTCCAGCCAACTGATATGCGGCGCAGTTTTGATGGGCTCAGTGGTATGGTGCGGCAAGTGTTGTCACAAGACCCACTGAGTGGCGCGTTGTTTTTGTTTCGCAATCGAGCGCGTGATCGACTGAAGATTATGTACTGGGATCGAGATGGACTGGCCATCTGGTACAAGCGTCTGGAAAAAGGCAGCTTTCAGTTTCCGACCGATCTGAAGCCTGCCTCGGACGTCACTAATTGTCAGATCACATCCGAAGAACTGTCGCTGCTGCTGGATGGAATTGATCTGAGCAGCGTGCAGCGTCGACCACGATTTGCATTGCCGCGAAAGTCTTCGTGACGCATCATTTTTTGTAAGAAAGTTCCGAAGAATGACGGCCCCTTCGACGTACTACAGGCATGACTCCGAATGAGCTGCCAACATCAATTGAAGAGCTTCAGAAGCTGGTGCTTTCACAGCATCAGCGAGTGCAGTCCATGCTCACCGAGAAAGAAAAACTTCGTCGCGAAGTGGATCATGCAAAGCGCGAAGTGATCATTGCGAAGCAGCAGGCGATTGAACTGACCTCAACCGTCGAAGCTCAGAAGAAGCGACTTGAGCAAAGTGAACGCACGATCAAAGAATTATTGCAGGCATTGAAGGGCAAGAAGCGAGAACGACTCGACCCCAACCAACTGTTGCTGTTTGATCTGGGCGAACTTGAAAAGCTTCTCGAAGAAGCCGCGACGGCAGACGATGCTCAGGCCAATGACGAGGCGTCATCGAAGTTAGCGCGACGTAAGAGAAAGAAACACGGTCGACAAATCATTCCCGACAATCTGCCGACGGAAGAGATTCTGCATGAGCTTCCCGAAGAGCAGCGATTGTGTCCGATCGATGGCAAGCCAATGCCGGCGATCCGGTACGAAATCAGCGAGCAATTGGATTATGAGCCCGCGAAGCTTAAACGCATTCAGCACAAGCGAGCCGTGTATGCGTGTCCGGCGAAGCATGACGAAGCGACGCTGCTCACGGCTCCGAAACCTGCGGAAGCGGTCGAGAAATGTCTGGCGGCTCCCGGGCTGCTGGCCGGAGTCGTCGTCGGGAAATTTGGTGACCATCTGCCCGGCTATCGCATGGAAGATATCCTGTCGCGGGGCGGTGTGAATCTCAATCGCAGTACGCTCTATGACTGGATGGCCGCGGTGTCAGATGTCACCAGGCCGTTGTACGAACTGATGAAGAAGCTTGTGCTGCAATCGAAGATCATTCAGACGGATGACACATCGGTGAAGCTGATTGATCCTCTGGCGGAAGGAGGCTCACGGACGGCTCGCTTCTGGGCGTATCTTGGCGATAAAGATCATCCGTTTGAGGTGTATGACTTCACGGTGTCGCGCGAGCGACATGGTCCCCAGGAATTTCTTCGCGACTACTCCGGCTACTTACAAGCAGATGCCTATGGAGGCTATGACGGAGTTTATCTGAAGGGAGATGGAGCGATCAAAGAGGTCGCCTGCTGGGCTCATGCTCGTCGATACTGGCACAAGGCTCGTGAAGAAGACCCTGCGCGTGCTCATCACGTGCTGGCGATCGTGGCCAAACTTTACAAGGTGGAACATGCAGCTCATGAGAAGTCGGCTGCTGCACGCGTGTCGCTGCGCGAAGAACACTCACGCCCGCTGCTGGACGATTTGAAGACATGGCTTGATGCGGAAGTCTTTCTTCCGAAGAGCCTGTCAGGCAAAGCGGCCACATATACACTTAACCAATGGGTCGCGCTGAATCGCTATCTCGAAGACGGCAACCTGTCGATCGATAACAACGCTTCCGAACGCGCCATGCGGCCCGTCGCGATTGGTCGCAAGAACTGGATGTTCGTCGGCAGCAAACCCGCCGGCCACCGAGCTGCGATCCTGATGTCTCTGATCGCCAGCTGCAAAGCCAACCTCGTCGAACCATGGGCCTGGCTCAAGGATGTGCTGATTCAGCTTCCGCTCGGCACCCCTCCGGAGTCGCTGCTGCCCAACACGTGGCTCCCCTCCCACCCCCAGCACCGCTGGACCATCGCTGAACGAAGAAAACTCGAACGAGAACGCTGCTCAAACGAATAGAATGCTGTTCGCCGGGCGCTTACCTTGAACGCACGAGCAAAGCTACGGCGACGGTCTGGCTTCGTACGGACGTTCGCTTTGCTGACATTCTGAGAATCTTTTAATATGCTCAAAATAAGACAATCCACTGTCCTTGCACCTGCAGCACCTCGGAGGGGCGGCCATCCGTCTATTGCCTAATCTTCGACTTCTCACTGGCGGAACTCGAACATACAAGTCATTCTGAAGCTTTTAGGAGCTCGTCCTCCACGTAGCGAAGATTCTGCTTCGCGCCTTCGAGGTTGCCAAGTCGAATGGCCTCCCGATAACTTTGAGCTGCCGCGTTCAATTCGCCTTGATGTACCAGAGCATTTCCCAGGCTGTTATGAGCATGAGCATTCTCGGGATCCGCTTCGATTGCCCTGCGGATGTATGACATTCCTTCGGCCATCTGAGTCGCATCGTCTGAACGACAAAGCATCAGTCCGAGGTTGTTCAGGGCCTCACTGGACTTCGGTGCATAATGCACGGCTCGTCTAAAACATTCCACTGCATCCGCACCACGGTCCAGACCACGCAATGCGTTCCCCATGTTCAGCCACAGAAACGGATCTTTGTCGTATTTCTGAATTCGTGGCTGTACAATTTTCAACGCGTCTTCATGGCGACCAACTTGGTTGTAGGCTAGTGAAAGGTTCTGGTAGGCGATCGTGTTGTCGTCAGGAGCAGCGATCAGCGAACTCTCAAACAGCGTTATGCTGTTCTTCCAGACACTAACTTGAGTCGCACATTGAATGACCATAAGGACGGCGAATCCGAGAAGTGCTCCCAGACGTGCAGGCGTGAAGGAAAACCAGCGATCGGGAAAGCTCCAGAGCAACATCAACGTGAGCCCAACCATTGGGACGTACATATATCGGTCAGCCATCGATTGAATCCCAACCTGTACGATGCCAATGACCGGCAGCAGCGTGATCAGGAACCACAACCATCCAACCAGTAGAACAGGCCGATCATTTCTCCGCATTACAGAGAATACGGTCGTAGCAATCAGCGGCAGTATTGCAAGTGCAACGATTCCCCGACTCCAACCTCCCGGAGGCAACGGATAAAAGACGGAAAGACGAAATGGCCACGCACTCATGTAGCAGTATCGCACATAAGCGACGGCCGCGTTGGAAAGGCGATCCGTAATCGAAAGAGCGCCTAGCCCACTGACGGCTCCACCGGACTTTTGCGCGGCCACGGTGACAATACACATGATGGCTGAAAGAACGATGAACGGAATCTTCTCTTGAATAAGGCGAGAAACGGGTACCTCGCTGGTAAATCTTCTATCAAATCGAAAGCGTCTAAGTGGCCAAAAATCAAGGAGGATCAGCACGACGGGAAGTGTCACCAGCATGCCTTTGGCAGTCAATCCGATCGCAAATGAGCACAAAGAAAGGATATACCATCGCTTGCAGGCTTGCTGGGTATACTTCGTATACCCAATCATAGAAAGAAGCAGGAAAAGAGTGCTGAGCACGTCTTTTCGCTCCGTAACCCACGCGACAGATTCAACATGCGCGGGATGAATCGCAAACAACAATGCTGCATAAAAGCTGCGGACACTGTCTTGCCGCGAAACGATAAGCCATAAATACAGCAGGACTGCGTTTAGGATATGCAGGACGACATTCCCCATATGCATCGCACCGGGATTCATGCCGAAAACTTCGACCTCCACCATATACGATAACCAAACCAGAGGGTGCCAGTTAGCCGAGTGAAATCGTAGGACCGCATCCTTTGTGCCAGTCCAGTTCAAACCGTGGCGGACAAGATCGTTTTCAGATACATAAATCGGATCATCAAAGTTCACAAAATCAAACCACGCCGATTGCAGGTAGGGAATCAGCGTGACCGCTGTTAACACGAAGATTGCGACGAAGTGTCGAGACAAGGAACCGTTGGTCACGGCTGGAATATTGGCGTGCTGGACGATGCCAATGTCTGGTTTGGCTCCAGTAACCGAGACGATTCTGCGATTCGCCATTGATACCAGTCTCTCAGAGAAACAAAGAAATAGAACTGCTTCGACATACGGAGTAAGAGAACATTCTGAGTTCTTTCGTTAGCAATAAAACTCAGGTTCCAGTCCGGTGCTAAAACACGATCCGACACTCAGGTAAATGCAATTGGAGTACAGCAACTTCCTTCGAAGTGACTTGAGTATCGATAAGGACAAGAGCACGAAGCGAACTAAGTCAGGTAAGTTCTCTGAGTCCCGCATCTGATATCTGCGTGCTGCTGAGGTTTAGTGTTTCCAGATTCGGCATGCACCGGAGGTACTTCAACCCTGCATCAGTGATACGGGTTCGATTCAGATAAAGAGTTTTCAGCCTTCGATTCTCGGTCAGAACCTTGAGGGCCTCATCCGTGATATCACAAAGTATGAGATCCAGTGAAGTTAGTGCCGGGAGCAGAGCGATGCTCCTGACTCCAAGGTCCGACACGCGAGTGTTGCTGAGAGCCAGGGTGTGAAGTTGCTTCAGATTCGAAAGTTCAGGAAGATTCTCCATGGTGACGTTTGTGGATCCCGCACGAAGCACTTTGAGAGATTCCTTCCGCGCCAACGTGCGAATGCCTTTGTCAGTGATTGGAGTACGATTCACACTCAATGAGGAAAGGACATCAAAGCCGATAAGGCTGAGCATTCCATCGTCGGTCACTGGTGTTTTGTCCAGAGTCAACTCAGCAAGGCCACGAAGTGAGGACAGTCTCCCAAGGGCCTGGTCGGTAATCTTCGTTTCTTCAAGACTCAGGCTTCGAAGTAACGTGCACTCCAGCAAATTTTCGACTCCAGCGTCGCTGATCTCACAGCCACTCAGGATCAGGGTCTGAAGCGAAGGTAGTTTTGCCAGTTCGGGGAGTCCGTCATTTGAAATGACGATATCATTATGCTTCGCAAAGTCCAACAACTGAATGGTCTCGTCTGACTCAGCGCGCGCTTCGCCAGCGCCGGACACTGAAGGCTGGAGGTGTAGTATTCGAGCCACAATAAGAGACTTTAGGACCTGATCAGTAACCTCGATCTCGAGCGTCTGCAGAGATTTCACACGTGCCAGGTGGGGAAGCCCAGAGCCGGTCACATGCGTTTTACGCAAGTCGAGATAGGTCAGGGCAGGGAGTCTTGAGATTTCGGCAATTCCCGGATCTGTGACCGGTGACCCGAGGAGTGAGAGTTCAGAAAGATTCAAACAACGATCCAATCCACAATCGTCTTCAAGAGTGACAGCGGTGTATAGCAAGTCGAGTGAGGTGATTCCTTCAAATCGGGAAAGTGATTTCAAGCCTCGATTCGTTATTTGATTGCCTCCGAAACTCAGCCCAACATGTGACTTCATTGTGGGAATATTCTCCAAGGCCTGATCGTCCAAATCGGGCGACGCAAGGAGAATCGTTTCGCATTCTGTTGACGGAGTAAATCCTGCTGAAGAAAACCCACCGTAGGCCGCCGCACGATCTTCTTTGGAAGCGACCTCGTCGTGTGAGCAGGCGGTGTCGTCGAATGGAGCGCCGGCAACAACAACAGCGACGGAAGTTGCAAACATGAAAGGCAGTGATTTGCTCATCATTTAGGGCTCTTGTCTCCATCGGTCCAGTTGTCCAGGTCGCTGATTGCGGGATCAAAAAGACCTACTGCATCAGTGAACTCGCAGCAAATGGTTTGCGATCTACCTGTTCCAGAGAAGCGTGCTGAGATAGTGATTCGCGACTCATTGGCTTCCGGAGAGTAATGAACCTCAGCTTGCCGATTCTCTTTGGGTGAAGAGTCTGGCCTGATAACAGGATTGCACAAGGATGCAGCGACTTCATCGAAGATTGTTAACAGAGAATTCACAAACAACACCAGAGCGTAATTGCTGATAGTGAATTTTCGAAGAATTCCGACGTTAGAAACATCATCAATTCTTAACGTTCCGGGTCTAGACTGCCGCAGGAAAGGGCTGCGCGCTCCGAGTGCATGAAGCTCGCTTTTTTTTGTTCCGAACAATAGTGGATGGATCGGCGGATGAAAACGACGGGTCTGATGTCCGTAACTGGAGTGTTGGTGCTGTCCGTGCTCTCCGCTGGTTGTGGCGGCAGCGGCGATGACTTCAGTCAGCCCTTAAAGCCGCTTGGTGGGGACACTGCAAAAGTAGATTCAAAGAGCGAGCAGACGCCAGACGCGCCTCCAGCGGCCGCGGCAAAAACTAAAGTTGTAGAGCCCGCGGCTGAATCCACTCCTAATGCTCCGGCTAAAGAAGCCGAGGCCAAGGGTGGGTTGTTTGGATCAGGGGATCCCGCAGCGGCTGCGTCGGGGGAGGAAAACGCGACTTCGGGTGGATTGTTTGCACCGGTGGAGGCAACTCCTGCTGCGTCAATGGATGCTCGGCTGGACGTCGCCGGTGCACCGTCTGACGATGGCCTTGCAGCGGACTTATCATCAGACGGACGTCTGTTGGTTGCAGAACGTGGAGACGGGCGATTTGGCGTGTATGAGGTTAATCGCCGAATCAGCCTGATGTCTTTGACCGCGGCAGAGAATAATATCAAGAAGCTGGCATTCGACAGCAATAAAGGGCTCATTACAGCCATCTTGCCATCTGGGAAAGTACAGGTCTGGAAGTATCAGTCAACGTTGGGGCTGGATAAGTTTGCAAAAGAGTCGATTGCTGCAGATTCCTTTCTCCGGGGCTTCGAAGGCCATCCTGGCGGGACACTGGATCTGGCGTTTTCACCGTCTCGCGACGAGATGGTCACAGTGGGAGCCGACGGTCAGCTTCGATTCTGGAGGATCAACGACAGTACGAGCACTCGGTCTTTTGAAAGATCAGGGACTGAGTTGCAGCATTTGGTGACGAGCATCAATGGTAGCTTTGCTGCGGCTTCGACGGCTCGCGGAATTGTGACAATTTGGGATACGGCTACAGGTAAAGCGAAGACACTGCCCGTCGGTGATCGTGCCATTACATGTCTTGCCATTGACACAAAAGGAAGTCTTCTGGCCGCAGGCGATGCTGCTGGTACTGTCGTGTTGCTGGAGATTTCAAATGGGCGGACGAATGAGTTAAGTCTAGGGCGTCAAGCGGTTGCAGATATTCGATTTGAAGAAGAATCACAGCGACTCTTTGCGATCTCCGTTGACGGAGAAACCCGCGCTTGGAATTTGCCGTTGTCTTCGTCGACCGCAATTGAAGGTCTGTCTGCTGCGGGTGGTCTTATGGCTGTTTCTGCGGACCTGAAACGTGTCTCAATACCGAATCCAAAGGGTGGACTGAGATCAGTGTCGCTTTCGGGCGACGCTGCGGTTCAGGAAATCGTGACGGGACTTGCTGGACTGACAGCTATCGAATTTGCCGACAACGCTTCGGTTGTCGTTGGCAACGAAAACGGGCAGGTTGAGGTTCAGGAGGCGTCAGGTCTGAGAAAACTAATCTCAACCGGCGACGTGGCGATCAGCGTACTGAAGTGGTCCCCTGACGGAATGCTCGCGACGCTTGATAAACGCGGCAGTGGCGGGATCTGGCACGCAGGGGGCAGTCAGATTGTGACCAGATTCTCGGACGATTCGGTTCTGGCTTCGGCAAATGATCCAGTTGCCTCGGTATTGGCGGTCGCTTTTCGTTCCGGCAAGCAGGTTGTGGTGGATCTTGCCAATGGTCAAACGATCGCGACTCGGCAGTCGAATGATGATGAGATTACCTGTATGTCGCTGGATGCTCGACGCGGAATGGTCGTATCCGGGAGCAAGTCCGGCAGCGTATCACTCTGGACGTTCCGTGAGAAATCTGAATTGATTCCGTTGGGGCAACATGCCTCGGCAGTCACACAGGTGCAGATTACCGAATCAGGTAAATTTGCCATGTCAGGGGCAAGTGATGGAACTGTCTGCAATTGGCCCACTCAGTTCAAAGATACCGCACCTGCCCTGGAAAAACTGCCTGGCGAACTAAGGTTGGCAGACTTCGCTATGAATCAGGCAATAGGAGTGGCGTCAACAGACAATGGCGTTTTTACGATTGATCTACGGTCTGGAACAGTCAAGGAACTGTCCGACGTGTTACGACCTGCTCGGATGCAGATTTCTGCGGATGGCTCGTACTTTGCATCAATCAAAGCGGACGGTGTTGTCGGTGTTTATCAGACTTCTGACGGGACGCTGCTTCGGCAACATGAAGCCAGCGAACAGATCGTTGATGTCGAATTCCTGAATGCGGAAAGAACTTATCTTTCGCTGGACGGTCAGGGAACGATTCGAAGATGGAACAGACCAGAGTCAGGCCTCACTGCCGCGGGCGAGTCCTTGAAAGGGGCGTCACGAATTTGGCTCAATCCTTCGGGATCAATTCTGGCGGTGGCCACGGAATCAAAGCTGATCAGATTTCTGTCGGTCGCTGAAAACTTTAAGGTTCTTTCGACCGTCACCGTCGAGAACGGCGTTCAGCTTCTGGCGTGGATCGGGGACCAGAGTTGCGCTGTGACATCGCCGGAGAAAAACTCAGTATCGCTGGTTGAACTACAGGGCAGTCGAGTACGAAAAACGATTGTGGATCTTCCCGGTCCTGCGACACAGTTTTGTCGACGAGCAGACAACGGTGATCTTTTGGCGATCTGCGGAACGCGATTGCTGAAGGTTCGGCCGGCGTCAGGCGATATCCGAGTGAACGACATTTCGTTTAAGGCTTCGGATAAGGACCAGATCGTCAATTGCGGAAAAGTGACATTGCTGCTTTCAGGGGGGCGAATCTTTCGGATCGGACGAGATGATTCGATCGTCATTGATGATCGCGTGGCCAACGTCAAAGCACTTTCGGGTTCGGTGTCTGAGCGAGCCGCAGTGGTGATCACCGAATCGGGCAACATGCTTGTCTATTCCGATAACAAATTCATCGACGCCGGCGTTAATCCGTTACCGGAAAGCACCGTCAACGTTTCTGACGACGGTCAGTATCTTTGGATCCACTCTGGCACAGAAGAAGGTTTCATCTGGGCAGTACGCGATCAAAAGATTCTTCAAAAAGTGGCATTCTCCGGACCATCTGCTCTTCGATCATGGCTTCCGGATCAACGTGCAGTCGTACAGGTTGGAACAGGCGGAGATGTATCATTGTCTGGCAATCTGGTGACAGCCGAATGGAATACAAATCTTAAAAACGCTCAGTCATTCTCCGTTTCTTCGGGAGGTAATCGGGTTCTGGTTAAAAGCGCGGCAAAGGAGGCCGTTGTTCTGGAGTTGCCGAGTGGTAAATCACGTAGTCTTGAACTTTCGGATGCAATGTTCGCCGAGCTGACCGACGATCTGGGGACAGTGCTGGCAGTCAGCAGTTCAGGGAAAATCGATCGGATTTCGGAAACGGCAATTCAGTCACTTCAGGTCGAAGGCCCAGTTCGTTCCGTGTCGGTCGACAGAACAAATCGTACTTGCGGAATCCTGTACGGAGATGATAAGTCTGGCTTGGTCAATATTGACGACATGCTTCAGATTCAGCCTTTGGTCGGAGGTCAAGGCCCCGCATGGATGTACTCAACTTCAATCGGCTACTTGCTTGGCGATGCGAACGGAGGGGTGAAAGTCACGGAGTCAGGCATTCAAACTGCGGGCCAGCCAAGGTCTGGACATAAAGGGGGATGCACAGGAATAGCGACCTTGCAAAATCAGGTTTTGACGTCGGGCCGTGACGGCGTGATTCGAAGCTGGTCGCCTGATCTTTCGAATCATCGTGATATCTTTAAGCATGGACATGCGATTGTTTCTCTTCGTATTTCCAGTGCAACTCAGCAGATTACCGCGAGCGACGAATTGGGTGAAGTCCTGACTATCAGCCCGGATGGCACAATGCGTAGTGCAGCAAACAAGGTTGGTCTCGGTCCTGGATCTCGGACAGGTGGTCATGACGTCGACGGAAACCTCGTTGTTGTCGGGTTGCGGCAGGTGGTGCGATTTCGTCCCGACGGGATACCCAGAGACGGCGTCCAATTCAAAGAAGAGTGTGTCGATCTTGGACCGGTTGGAACTGATGGGAAATGGTTCGCTCTTGAGAAGAATGGCAACCTCTATTCCTTCAGTTTCGTAAAGCTGCGTCACTCAATTCAGCGTTCCGAAAAGATTACGGGAATGTATTGGACGCGTCCGTCTCAACTGGCTGTGACGTCCGGGAAACAGGTTGAGATCATCAGTGCTGACGGAGATGTAATTGTCTCACGCAATGTGGCTGATACAGAAATTGTCGCCACAGGTATGAGTTCCAATGGGAAAAAGTTGTCGGTTCTGGCGGTTTCCGGCGAGTTGACACTACTGGATGCTGAAACACTTAACAAAACAGGCAGCTTCAAACCGGGCGTTGCGGCAAACAGGATTGCCATGAGTTTGACTGGCGAAACAGTGCTCGTGTATGGCATTGATACCGCTGAAGAGTGGAATGCCAATGGCACCCGGCTCCGCAAACTTCCAGTCACGGGTGTATCAAGTGCCTCTTATGTTGAAGGAACTCCCTTTCTCATCACGGCATTGAAGACTGGTGAAGTGCGGCAGTGGCCAAGGCAGCAAATGTTTACAAGTCGCCCTTCTTCTGCGGTGAAGGATAGTCGGTTGCTTCCGCAGGGAGCGGGTGCGATTTTCGTTGACGAGAAAGGGCTTGTCCGATCTGAAAACGCTGACAGCAAAGTTCAATGGCAGAGCAAGGAACCGACTCTGGACATTCGTAAGTCCAGCGTTAGCGGTGACGGAAATCGTGTTGCCTTACTGACAGGTTCAAACGGAGTTCGACATGCCGCTGTTTACGACCAGAAGGACGGTTTTGTTAAGGAGTTTGACATTCCGCAGGAGTGCAGCGAAGTTCAAATTTCTCCCGATGGAACAAGCCTGATGTTTCATGCGGCGAAATCAGTTGAAGTTCGGAGTATTGATTCTGGATTGGTCACTCAAAGTTTGAACATCGTGGCGAAGAAGTGCCTGTACGCGACCGCCAACTCAGTGCTTTTTGTGGACAACGAGGGCGGCCTGCGCATCGCTGGCACTGGTGAACTTGGAAACATGCAGATATCTTCGGGACAGGGTACCGCCGTCGCCTTTGATGAAACTGGTGATCGACTTGCAACAGGGACTTCAGAAGGAGTGTTGACCGTCTGGGATCGAAGTGCGTCTGAACTCAAGAAGCTGTATGAACTCACGACGGAAAGCCCTGTTCGGCAAATCATCTTTCGAGGTTCAACGCTTATAGCACGTACAGACCTAGCCGCAGTCTCTATCTGGCAGATCGACTCGGCCGATCCCGCATCAACAGGAACAATGTCCTTCGCGCATCGTGGTGTTCCGCAGTTAGCTGAGCTTGACAGAAAACAGGACTTGCTGGCAACAGTCAGTTCAGAGAATGAAGTTTCAGTATGGGACGTTTCCAATCGAGGCAGCTCTCCACGACAGGTTTTGAGCGTTACCGGTAACGATCAGCGTATCTCCGCACTGGCCTTTACTGATAGTTCCGACAGCCTTGTGACACTTGATGCGTCCGGGACTGTTTCAATCAACCGTCTGCCTGACCTTGCGACTTTACGGCAACGTGCGGTCGCCGAAGTGAAGGAGCGTGAGACGTCGGGGCTGCTGGAAGCATTACCGCTAACTCTGCCGGGGAGCGGACGAATTGGAAACGATGCCGTGAGCCAAAGGTTGCGGCAGGAGGACTCTGTTCGTCGCGACCTTCAGGCTCTGCGCGTGGAGAGTGAGGAAGACTCCATACCTCGTCTTGGAAATCGTCGTACTATTGAAGATGCAGTACAGAGCATCGGGGCTGCACGAAGCTCGCAGATTCGAGGTCTTTATCAGGATCGCGTTGCCACAAACGGAGACGTGAGTACAAGCTCGCAAGTTGGCAAGGAACCGGAATGGACACCTACGCCGGGAATTCTTGAAGACTTCCAGAGCGTCAGAACTTTGCCAGCGGCTATTGCTGCTGCGGCGGATTTGGAATCTGCCAAATCAAAGTCGACGGGAACATACCCCGAGCGGGAAACCTCGGCAAACGAATTGGTTCGAAAACTTGTTTCGAGTCAGCAGTCGTTCGTAAAGCAATTGAATGGAAGTGCCATAAGTGGCCTGGGAAGCACAGAGTCCGGACTTCCCGTCGATCAGAAGGCACTGGATGCCTTCCGCCAGCAACTCGAACAAATGTCTGACAGCAGGGCCATTCAGACTATTTCTACCACTTACCAGTTCCCGCAGCGGGATGAAGCGGATGGCATTCGAGTCCCGTTGCAGATCTCCAGTGATGGCAGTACTGTCGCAGCATCCTTCCCTCCGCTCGCCGACGAAGAATCCAAAGGCTCCGTTGATGTCTGGGATACACTCTCCGGAATACCACTAAAGCAGTTTGAGACCACCGAAGGTGTGCAGGAGTTGCTGCTTTCAACGATGGAAGATCAGCTGCTGACAATGCCGGCCGTTTTTGCTTACCGACTCTTCGACAACAGTCCCCCGCGGTATTTAACCCACGGTTCTTCGGTTGCTTGGTGTCGTTCTCAGGATAACCCCGTGGTTGCCTTCACCAAGCAGGTTAGAGTTGATCACCAAGAGCAATTGCTGGCCATTTATGACGCAAGATCTTTGGAAAATGTTGCTCTTTCGATGCCAGAAGGATTCAATACTCAGGCAAGGTCAATTGCGTTCGGAACCAAAGACGACCGCTTGGCAATCGCAATCTCCGAGAGAAAAAAAGATCACAAGCTCTTTCTCTGCAGAAAGTCAGACCTGTCTCGATTTGAGGTCCTGACTCCGATTGATTGGATTGTTGGCGCATCAAATGACGGAGTTGGGTTCCCCGCTCTTACTTTTTCCCCCGATGATCAAATGCTTGTGGCTGTAGCCCATGAAGGACGAGAAGGAGAAGGAGAAGACACCGAAGGATTCAGTGTGAGGCTGTATGGGCTCAAAAATGAAAAGTGGGTCAGGACCGCATCCCTGCCGCTTGCCGCTGAGGGCTTCGCAGAGGTCACTGATCGAATTTCAATTAGCTTTGTAGATCAGATGCCGCGAGTCAGCATCCGAACTGGTCGTGGAATTTTTGTAGGCGATCTAAACGCCGGCAAGAAGCGTCGCACCGATTCGATCTGGGGGATTCCCTTGAATCCGGATTCAACGCCAGCTGTCAGGCTTTCGGAGGACGGCCGCTGGCTGGCCATTGGAAAGTCGAACGGCACGATTGCAATTCATGACCTGAGTTCTGCAGATCCGACACTTTCTGTCCCATTGCCCGGAGAAGGCGATACTGCACACGACGGTGCGGTGATCGGTCTGAGTTTCTCGAGGCCATTGCAAGGGACGAAGAATCCAACGTATTTGGCAAGCTTTGGCCGCGAAAACCGGCTGAAGGTCTGGGCTCTCATTGATCTGGAAGAACAGTTTGCCAAGGCGAGAAAAGCACGATGATAGTTTTTCGATGGTGAAACATGAGGGGGCCATGACGTCATTCGAATCTCATCAAAACAAGTCGAACGATCGACGGCGGTCCCATCGCGTTGAAGAGGGCACCCACGGGCCGTCAGGCGATATTCAAGGTCGCGAAGAACTCCCCTTCACGCTTGGACGCTACGAAGTGCTGGCCGAGTTAGGGGCCGGACAAATGGGAACCGTTTACCGGGGCCGCGACAAGGTGCTTGAACGGGACGTGGCTATCAAGATTCCAAAGCTGGAGAAGTCCGAAATTCAAGCGTTGATGATTCGTCGGTTCTACCGGGAAGCACGAGCCGTCGCGAGGCTCAATCATCCCTCGATCTGTCCGATTTATGACGTTGGCGAGATCGACGGGAAAGTGTTCATCGCTATGGGCTTTATCAATGGAACAACGCTCGACCAACTGGTTGGGAAAGGGCGATTCCTTCGGCCCCGTCAGGCCGCAAAGTTGATTCATCGAGCCTGCCTCGCGATGCAGCATGCACATGATCACCACGTTGTTCATCGAGACATCAAGACCAGCAACATGATGATCGACTCAGAGGGGCTGCCCATCCTTCTGGATTTTGGTCTTGCAATGCTGAGAGACGACAAAGATGCCGGGATCAGTCACGACGGACAAATATTGGGAAGCCCGGCGTATATGTCTCCGGAGCAGGTTAATGGCCTCGGTATTGATCACAGGGCTGACATCTTCAGTCTCGGTGTCGTCTTTTACGAAGCGCTTACAGGGCATCGACCGTTCAAAGGAACGTTCACTCAGGTCCTGATGGGAATAGCGCAGGGGCTTTGTGAGGCTCCTCATTTACTCAACACGGAGGTTCCTGAGGAACTCTCTCAACTCTGCCGGAGAATGATGGAAACGTCCCCGGAACTACGTTTTCAGACGATGAACGAGACCGCAGATGCTTTGGCAAGATACCTGACGAGAACTGCTGCGGGAGCTCGTGAAAATGCTTCCGGGGCAGTTTCGGTCCTGCAACCGCTGGTTCGAAAAACTACCATGGTTATCACGGAATCAGGTCGTACAGCTCAGGACGAACCTGCGGATCCCCCGTCCCGTTTCAAGTCTGGTCATGAGTCTGTTCCTTCACCACGCAAACGCCGAAGGAAGTCGTCGTCCGAAGAACGTACTTTGGAGGAAACACAATACGAGACGGAACCCCCGGTAACATCTCTCTGGCGAAAAGCAACTGAGGCTTCGCAGCGAGGTCTGCAGCAGACGCTTGCGACAAGTCAGGGTCGCTCTAAACAAAGCTTCCAGAAGCGAGCTCAGTGGTGGACTGTGGTAACAATATTGCTCGTCACGTCATGCATAGGGCTCACGCTTGCTGTTCGCAGGGGGTCTCTTCGAATTGCTCCGTCACCCAACTCAAAGAATGCTGCTCCGACCGACACAACGGGAACGACGCCAAAAACACCGAAATCCTCGTTCTCTCTTAATGAACTTGACGCACCGCCGTGATGTCGATGATTGCTTCTTGTCCTCTGTGCTGAACCGTGCCCCGCCACATGTCCCGATACTGATTTCTTTGAGCTTCGAATGACTACTGGTTCCACTCAACCCGATCGATTTGTCGGCGTCTCTCTGGCAGACAAACGTTTTCGAGTCATGGCCCGCATCGGTGCGGGCAGTATGGCCCTGGTCTATCGTGCTTTCGATCATCGTCTGGAAACAGAAGTCGTCATCAAGGTTCCACGAAAAGAGAAGTTGCTGGATCCATCGCTGAAAGAACGTTTTCAACGAGAAAGCCGCCTGCTTGTTCAGTTACAGCATCCCCACATTGTGAGGATTATGGATATTGGAGTTCACGGCTCCGTTCCCTATGTTGTCATGCAGTACCTGTCCGGAGGATGTCTGCTTGATCGAATGCAGAACAAGGAAGGTAAACCGGCTGCGATGCAAATTGACTCAATACGTACATGGTTACCATCCGTCGCGAAGGCACTGGATTTTGCCCATCAGATGCAAGTTGTGCACCGTGATGTCAAGCCTGCGAATATTCTCTTTGACGAACACAACAATGCGTTCCTGGGCGACTTTGGTCTGACCAAGATGATGTACGGAGAACCAGACGAAGGTGCGGCCGATGAGACTGGTGCAGGGCTCGTGGTGGGAACTCCCAACTTCGTAGCTCCCGAGATTGTACTCGGACGAGACTACGACGGGCGAGCTGATCAGTATTCGCTTGCGATTACCGTCTACAACGCATTGATCGGTACTCCTCCGATGTTGGGAAAGAGTCCTTCGGCGACAATGGTCAATCAGACACGTAGAGTATTGCCACCGTTAAATGAGATCAGGAAGGCAGTGCCTCCAGACACTGCCGCTGCGGTGGCCCGAGCGTTGCTCAAGAAGCCTGAAGAGCGTTTCTCAAGCTGCGTAGAATTCGCAGATGCTGTGATTGCGGGGCTTAGTTCCCAGACCAACTCCGATTCGTCAGCCAGTGCTTCGAGAATTGCGGTGCCTCTACCTGCAACGAATGGGAATGATTCCACCTCCCGAGCAGAGAGTAATGCCACCAGTCTCCGAAAACGCAAATTGAAATCCATTCCGCTAGAATCGATCGGTGAAGCGATTCCAACGGGCAAGGTTTCACGAGTCAAAAAGAACGGAGCAGTTGACTGCCCGAACTGCAAGAAAGAATTTCGTCTGTCTGAAAAGCATGCTGGAAGAACCGGTCGCTGTGTACAGTGCCAGACTCGACTACGAATAGCAAAAAATCTCACGACCATAACGACAATCCCACCGGAAGATGCGAGCAAATTCAGTTACGCCGATTCCTCCTCCTCCGGTTCGAACTCCGCCGATGACCTGATCCTTGGTGAAAAGGTCTTTGGAATAAAGTTGAGCCGTCGCTCTCTGTTCATTCTCGGGATTGCGATGCTCGCTATTGTGATTGGTACTATCGTTCTATTCCTGACCCGACGGCAAAAGGCAGAACTGGAAAAGCGAGAGCGGGAAATGCAACAGGATTTTCAGAATCATGAAGGAGTTTAAAACTCAGACATCTCAAAAGTTAACACGATGTTTTCTGCCGGTGGCGGTGAGACTCAGATTGCGCGTATCGATCGCTCGGTTGTGATCTGGATTTTTCGCAGTTAAGGTTCGCACCTCATTGAGCCTACGAAACTGCCCCGTCTACAGAGCTACGAAATGTCTAACCGTTCTGCCTTTCATGTCGCACTCACTGGTGACTTTTACGATGCCGCCGGAAAACCGCGATTTGCAGACCTGGGATTCAGTATCTTTGACGGTCACAGTCATGTGAACGTGTCGAAGTTTGAGCAGCATCAGCCTGAGATCTCGCCGGATCAGCTGCATGGCCAGCATGGTTCCATTGTGTTGACTCCGCGCGTGACCGAGGGCAGCCTGGCGGACAGTCAGGATTTTCTGGCGATCGGTCGCTTTGGAGTGGGCTACGACAGCGTTGATGTCGCCGCGTGCACGCGAAACCACGTTCTCGCCATGATCACGGCCGGTGCGGTGGACCGGCCTGTCGCCGAAGCAACTATTACCTGGATGCTCGCGCTGACTCACCAACTGGTGGCGAAGGATCGACTGGTTCGAACTGGTGAATGGGATGCTCGCACAAATTACATGGGCTGCGAGCTCCGTGATCGCACTCTGGGTGTGATTGGGTTGGGTGGCATCGGTCGCTGTCTGGTCAAACTGCTGGACGGCTTTGGAATGAAACCACCCATAGCCTTCGATCCTGTCTTGCCTGCGTCAGCGTTCGAATCGATCGGCGTGCGTTCTGTCAGCCTCGAAGAGCTGATGCGAACTTCGGATTTCGTCTCTGTTCACTGTCCACTGAACGACAAAACTCGAGGACTGATCGGCGCCAAAGAGCTGCAGTGGATGAAGAGCGAAGCTTATTTGCTAAACACCGCTCGTGGCGGAATCGTCGATGAAGATCCTCTCTACGACATGCTGAAGTCTCATCGCATTGCCGGAGCAGCGCTTGACTGCTTCGCAGTGGAGCCGGTCATTACTCCGCATCGCTTCGGAGATCTGGACAACGTCCTGCTGGCTCCGCACTCTATTGCATGGACGCACGAGATGTTTCGCGACATCGGCCGCACGGCCTGTCAGAGTATGTTGGATCTGTCCCTCGGCAAATGGCCGCACGGAGTTCTCAATCCCGAGCTGAAATCCAACCCGGAGTTCCTTGCCAAGTGGCAGCGTGTCATCGGCAAAGAACCACTGCAGGGCTGATAAGGAAAAACGTTAACTGGACAGCGCCATGTTGCCCCCTCTCCCCCGACTTTTTTGCGGATGCGGCGTGGTGTCACATGGCAGCGTTCTTGCAAAAAATTGGGGGAGAGGGGGCGTTTTAGCGCGTTGCTGGTAGGCCCCCCTCATCCGGCCTATCGGCCACCTTCTCCCCCGAGGGGGAGAAGGGATTTCGTTCGTCCGGAAAACATTGATCAAGAAGCAACTTCGGTGAACCCGACTCCTCAAACATGGCGATGTCGAGTTAAGTTGCCGGAAACAGCTCTCTGTCCAGCACGACGAGTTCTGTTCAGTCGCGATCAAACTCGCAGATCTTCTGTACCAACAGAAAGGTCTGA
>CAIXQV010000758.1 GCA_903921605.1 uncultured Planctomycetaceae bacterium
AGCGGTCTCACGAACCACGCCGGAAACGAAATCGCAGCTCGCTCGTTGACGAAAGCCACATCCGGTTCCGCACTGTTCAAATCCCCGACCGGCAGTTCGTCACCGGGCTTCAAGGCTCGTCCCCGTAAACCGCCAAGTTTAGAACTCAGCAGAGTCGACCGGCTCCCCATAATCTCGGGAACGCTGAATCCTCCCGCCACCGCCAGATAACACCGGCACCCTCGCTGCGCTGTCTGAAAACGAATTCGAGTTCCCGCAGACACATGTACTGGCTTATTCTGTGGAACACTGAGCTGATCCAAATTGCTTGTGACCGGAGAAAACTCTCCTCCGGTGATTGCAATGAAAGTCGAGTCCCGGAACTCCAGTTCATCACCACTCAGAGTCATCTCCAGAGTCGCGGCTGTCGGTAAGTTCCCAACCAGCCGGTTCGCAAGTTCATGCGAGAAGCGATCCATGGCGCCCCCGGTGGGTACTCCAAATTGCCGAAAGCCGGGACGCCCCAGATCCTGCACCGTCGTCAACAGCCCCGCGCGAATGACTCGGACGATACTCATTGTTCATCCTGCCATCTATGAAATTCTTCAGCGCTAATGGGAACGAAGCAAACCTGATCGCCAGCCGTAAGCAGGCAAGGCCGAGCCAACTCTGCCCTGAACAGGCTCAGCGGAGTTCGCCCGATGATATTCCATCCTCCGGGAGTTTCCTGCGAATAGATGCCGGCCTGGGTCCCGCCAATGGCCACTGATCCCAGCGGCACTTTGAGACGCGGGGAACTTCGCCGAGGTGTTGCCAGTTCCGTCGGCAGTCCGGACAGGTATGGGAAGCCGGGCGAGAATCCTATCATCCGAACTGAGTATTCCGCGTCACTAAATCGCCGGATCACTTCATCCCACTCGAGTTGATGCCGCTCAGCCACTTCGGCAAGATCCGGGGCGAATAGTTCGTCAAAGCAAACGGGGATTCTGATAAGCTCAGGAGCTCCTGCAGGAAGGTCCTCTGTCCGGCTCAACGCCTGCTCGATGATCCTTGCGGCTTGCTGAAACGACATCCGGCTCAGGCAAAAATGCACGGTAATTGACGTGAATGCGGGCACCACGGCGGTGAAATGGCTTGTGGAATCCAAGGTACCGAAAGCACTGAGCACATGCGCCAATTGCCTCACGGACCGGCTGATCACCGCATCGTCAGCGCTGCTCCAGTGGATGATCGCGGCGGAATCACCAAGCGGCCGAATGGAGGGCATCATGAATTTCAAGCCTTCCGTCGAAAAGCAGGAACGAAACGCGGACTTTGCAGATTATCGCTGTCCCCGAACCATCCCAGTCCCTCGCGAGTTTCGGCAAGATTTGCCGCATACGCGGATGTTTCCCGACTGTCAAGTTGGGGGAAGTGCGATTCCGGACGAACGAAATTACTGGCAAACGTGACCTTTCAGTCGATTGACAGACAGCCAAGTCTCTTTCTACAAAGAGAAGCTTGGAAGGGGCCATAATTGTTTTGTGGGGCTTGATTTTATAGATCGATTCCCGAAGAATGTTTTTGCTCCGTGGTGGCAGACGTAAGAATTTCAGGGATTTCCGGAGGTTTTAATGCTGACTGTGAAGAATTCTGTGCGAATTGTGGTTGCCGGCGCTGTAGCCGTCGCGATGTTCGTTATGACTGGCTCAGAAGCTTTGGCTCGCCCAAAGTACGCCAACGTCATGAACACAACCTACCCGGACCTTGCAAAGAAGAAGGGTACAGACGGCAAGTTGACTTGCGCTGTATGCCACCCAAAGACCGACAAGAAGGTCCGTAATAACTACGGTGCCGCTGTTGGTGGCAAGCTGGAAAAGAAGAACGAAACTGACGAAGCGAAGATCAAAGACGCTTTGACCAAGGCCGAAGGCGAGAAGAGCGCTACTGAAGGCAAGACCTTCGGTGACCTGATCAAAGAAGGCGAACTGCCAGGCACAGCCGACGCAGCAGCTATCAACTAAGCTGTTTAGGCCCGCTGGCTGAGAACACAGGGCGAGGTTCCTGAGTAGGAATCTCGCCCTTTTTTCGTTATTCTCTTCCGGAAGCGGCCTCGGATCGGGAAAACTGAATTGAAGACGGGCCGCGAACCGATTATCCTGCACGTTTCACTGATAACTTGCGTGGTTAAACATGCCGGTGCCGGGGGAATCGTGACGGTGAGGGATCCGTCGTTTTCGTAATTTCTAAAGAAACGCCTTATTGCCATGAGTACGCTGAAGAAAAACAAGAGAATCAAACGCGCTGCGGTGCTGGAGCTGTACGGAGATCTGAAGCCCGGTCGCGGAAACCAGAAGGTTGAGCGCGGCAAGGCAAAGTACCTCGGCGGTAACGGTCGCAAGACGACGGGAATCACGAAGCGAGTCTACCGCAAGAATCTGAAGAAGATTCAGGTGCTCGAAAACGGGGCTATCGTTCGACGTCGCGTTCCTGTAAGCCTCATCCGCTCCGGCGGGATTGTTAAGCCAGTTGCCAAAGACCCATTTGCATTGCCAGACGCTAACTGATCACTCTGGTGCAAATATTTGATACAGAAAAAGGCCCGCGGATTTCCGCGGGCCTTTTCTATTTGAGGTTTGAGCTTATCTGAGTTCTGGCGCTTAATTGGTCTATCAGGATCTATATTTCAGGCAGGATCTATATTTCAGGCCAGCACTTCATCAATGCGGCGACCGCCATTCACAACCGGCACCGGGCGTCCCAGCGGGGTGGTGTAGACTTTGTCGGAGTCAACTCCCATCAAAGAAAAGATGGTCCGCAACAGGTCCTGAATTCCATAAGGATGGGTCGTCGGCAGGCTGGCCGTTGCATCGCTCGCCCCAACCACGGCCCCTCGCTTGATACCTCCGCCGGCCAGAATCACCGTCTGGCATTGTGACCAGTGATCGCGCCCGGCATCGTTGTTGATGCGGGGCGTACGGCCCATTTCACCCATCATGACCACGAGCGTTTCATCCAGCAGACCTCGTTCATCAAGGTCCGAGATCAACGCACTGAAGGCCTGGTCCGTTGGCGGACACAACGCCTTTTCATGACTGGTGAAGTTATCAAAGTGAGTATCCCAGCTACCGTGTTCAATACCAATGAATCGGCTGCCGCCCTCCACCAGCCGACGCGCTAACAACGCGGACTGGCCAATCGAACTGTAACCATAACGAGTGCGAGTTTCTGGTCTCTCAGCAGCAAGGTCGAAGGCTGCTCGTGCTTTTGGCGATGTCACAATTTCCATCGCCTTTTCATAAAAAGCGGTCAGCTTCTGAGCAGGCCCGGAACCCGGAGAATTGGCTGCTGCCAGTGTCTCAGCCTCTGCCAACAATTTTCGACGACGCGCAAAACGTTCGGAGGAAACAGAGGCCGGAGCATCCAGATCCTGCACCTTAAAATCCGGCTGCGATGGATCATTGTTGATTGTGAACGGAGCGTAGGCTGCTCCATAAAATCCCGGCCCACCCGGCCCCAGAGGATTCGGAAGCTCAATATAGGGCGGCACTTCACCGCCCGGCCCGAGTTCTCGCGAAATGATCGAGCCGAGTGAAGGGTACAGTTCATTAAACGGAACACCCTTGGCCTGCCCATCGGCAAAGCTGGGCGGATATCCGGTCAACAGCCAGTGCCGTCCAGTCTGATGTGCATTGTCGGCATGACTATGAGATCGCAGAATCGTGTACTTGTCGGCGATCTGAGCACACATTGGCATCAGTTGGCTGATTTGTGTGCCGGGCACAACTGTCGAGATCGGATTGAAGGGACCTCGAATCTCTTTGGGAGCATCGGGCTTCATATCCCACATGTCGATATGACTGGGGCCACCCTCCAGCATGAAAAAGATGCACGCTTTGGCTTTCGGAGCAAATGGCGTCGCGGCTTGAGCCTGCAATTGCAGCAACGTGGGAAGCGTCAATCCTCCCAGTAACCGAGTCGCTCCCAGCGTCAACATTCTTCGCCGCGAAACACCATCGCAATAACGGCGGTCTGATCCAAAGGCTTTGCTGAGCATTTCCACGTCTCCGGATGTACTGGAATGTCTGCCCTATTGCTCAATCAACGATGACAACCACGCAGGTAATATTGTCGCGTGAACCACCTTCGAGCGCAGAGTTGACCAGCTTCTCCGCAAGGACTTGGGGATCATCGGAAGTCTTCAGGAGTTTTGCAATCTCCGGATCCTTGAGTCCATCGGTCAAACCATCGCTGCACAGAATAAAGCGATCTCCGGGCTGAGGCGTGACTTCGACCGCCACACCGCCGGATGCTCCATCACGGCTGCCCAGATACTTATACAGCACGTTACGATAGCGGTGAGTCTTGGCCTCTTCGGCATTGATCGTTCCGGCATCCAGCAACGCCTGAGTCAGGGAATGATCTGTTGTAAGCTGACGAAATTTGCCCGCTCGCAGTTCATACGCGCGACTGTCGCCAACACCGAAGAAAAAGAACCGATCGGCCGTGCGAACCATCATGACGACGGTCGTACCCATATTTCGCAGACCCGGCTCAATCTCGCTCAACGCGATAATCTCTGAGTTCGCGTAGTTGATGGATTTCTCGAGAACTTCATTGACCGAACGAGCATTCCCTTTGTCGAAGTCGAGCAGTTGCTCCAGCTTCTTCGGAATCAGCTCAACCGCCAACGCGCTGGCTCGTTCTCCGGCACTCTGTCCGCCCATGCCGTCAGCGACAATCAGATATCGATGCTGCTTGTCGAGGCAGATACTGTCTTCGTTGTTCTCGCGGTAGTTGCCGGTAACACTCAGGTGACCAGTCCGGATTGAAACCATGGAATTGTCCAGAGAACGAGAGCGACAGTGGGTGGGCGTAAGGCAGCAAAAAGTCAAATGGCTCTGCATACCGGTCCGACCGATTCACGGTCACCGAACCCCCGCAGAAACGCGGATTGTTTCGCCAAACGATCCGAAACGCAACAGTTTCAGCCCTCTCTTCATCCGCAGAGACGAATGATTATTCACCGCCGTGACACAATGCGCCAAACACATTCGTCAAACCCAGCGTTGTGGCGCTGATCAGCAGCTCGCCAGCCACGAAGCCCGCCGAAGCGCCCAGCATGTGCCCTTGTCCCTCAACAAGTCGAAAAACACGATCTTTATCGGGTGGAAACTGAGTTCGATACGCGCGAATGGAGGCTATTTTTATGCTCAGAGTCTCCGTAATGTCAGAGACAAAAGCCCCGCCGCCAGCCGGATGATTCAAGGTCTGCAGGCCCAGCGGGTACCAAATCTGACGCTGAATCCTGTGTACCGGAAGCCCTGGAAAGAACTCATCCCATTTGCTCAGCCGTGAATAGAACACGGCGGCGTCGGTAATCTGCATGGCTTGCCAATGGTCGGGTGAGGCCATTGGGGTACGATCAGCGATGCCCATCACCAGACGAGGACGGTACTTTCGAAAGACGCTCGCCAAGGCCACGCGAGTCTCGAAACAGTCGAAAAGTCGCCGATTCGGCAATGGAAGAACTTCCCGAACCTGAACTCCCAGTATGCGGGCCGCTTCCTGAGCCTCCTGCAAACGAACCTCAGGGCCCGGGCTGAGCGGTGTTGGCTCGCCATCGGTCAAATCAACGATTCCGACTCGCAGACCCTGTTGAACCATACGGGCCAAAGTTCCGCCGCAACCGATTTCGACGTCATCCGGATGAGCACCGACGGCCAGAACATCCAATGCC
This sequence comes from uncultured Planctomycetaceae bacterium, assembly GCA_903921605.1. The sequence goes on from CAIXQV010000758.1 coordinate 5,699, forward strand.
TCAGGAAGCTCCAGAGAATTCACAGACATCGTTGATTATCCAGAGAAATTCTCGATCCGATAGCGACCAGCACACTCAGCGGTCGCGCAAAATCAGTCGTCGCAGAGAGAGCGGCAGCGAAAGATATACTCAGAGTTTATTCTCGGCACGGTGCGAACTGAGGCCGGGTGTTCGCGGGATACCGTTAGAGGACTGCCTCGAAACGGCCCGCGCCTGGAATACTATCTCACAGCACTGCCTGGATCCCACTTTGCGACGCTGGGATCATTCGGCACAACAAACAGCTCGACGCGGCGATTTCTTTGGCGCGCGGTATCCGTCTGCGAATTCTCCAGCGGATGGAACTCGCTGTAGCCCATAGAAGCGATTCGTTCCGGAGGCACACCAATCTTCAGCAATTCCAGAATCACCGCGTCCGATCGATCCGTCGACAGATGCCAGTTGGTTGGATGTTTGATGGCAGTCTCAGGGCGGACGATATTCTGATCATCCGTGTGTCCAACCACAAGAATTCGCATTCCGCTGGCCGATCCACTGGTGACCGACGACGCAAATTCCTTGATCGTCGGGGTCGCTTCAGGACGAATCGCATCGCTGCCAAGATCGAAAAGAATATCACTGCGGAACTTATTCAGACCGGTCGCGGGATCGTACTCAAAGCCCTCCGCCGACAATGCCGAATCGAAACCACTGCCGTCAGATTGGGAATCTGTCAAAGCCTTGGCGAACCGATTGTTCAAGTCAGTACGCTCAGCCATCAGATTATTAACGCGATCGTTGGCTGTGGCGAGCTGCCCCTGGGTGTCGCCAAGTTGAGTCATCAGCGACTGACGTTCCTGATCCATTCCCTGAATCATTTGAGTACTCTGAGCGTCAGCCGCCAGCAGACGCTGATTCTCGGCGTACATGTCGCGAGCATGCGTCTGAGCCTGCACCAGTTGATCCCGGTGCTTGCCGTGCTTGCATCCGGTGGCGAGCAATGACGCTAAGGCCAGCACCGAAAGAGCCTGACGAATAGATTGTTTGGGCATTTCGTTCATCCCTGAATCAGATCATACAGATCAACACACTTCGCGAGACCCGGCGAAACGAACCGCCGCAGCCTCTGTTGGTCGCAGAGTAGCGTTGCGGGATTCGGACGGTGAAGGCTCTTTTGAGCCTTTTTGCGGCGATTCGGCTCCCCTGAAAAACCGCTGTCCCAAATTTTGCTGTGCAGGTGCATTTCCTGCCGAATCGGGAGTGTCGTTTGGCAACTTCTGCAAAGTGCAGTTCGTCCTGATCGGCTGAAATGGCCGCAGGGGTGTAATCGCGGATGGTTGTTGAAGCAGCTCCTGTCAGCCGGAAAGCGTTTACGCAGCAAGGTGAACCTTGTCTGCAACTAGTTGAGCAGCGAGGGCGGCACCGTGACAACACATGCACTGAGGTCTCAGCGAGCCGCAAAGTCCAGCCCGGCAGGCCTGGACCTACAAAATCAGCGAGTAGACCCAGCCGCAGGCGATTCCATTAAATCCCTGCGTGGTGCTGACCTCAGTCTAGATTGCCCCCAATTCCGCCTCGAATGTTCGCCGAAACATGCACTGGATATCGAACAGCAACTAAGTCCGCAGCCACCAGACCAAGATTCTCACTGGCTTTCAGCCTCCACAAGGGAGAACTCTCACCAGGGGGGAGTGCCCCAATGTGATCAGGTGCCCGTCTAATCTGCAGGACCGTCATGACTATGTCCATCGGTCAGGGCAGGGACGGATTCTCCCGACCAAACCTGCAAAAAAAGATACCAAAGCGTTTGCAGTTCGGCAATTCTTGCATCTGAAGACGCCTGCTGGTCGAAAACGACCTAGGGTTCTTCACCTGAAGACGCGTGCGTCCTAAGGAGAGTTTTGGAACTCAACATCTGTCTGTACTGCTGGGGCTGTGTTGGCCCGGCCAGGTCATATTGAGTCAGACAGCAATCATTCACGAAGAAGATTGACCAGGGACTGGACATGTTAGTACTCAGCCGCAAGAAAGACGAAAAGATTGTGATCGGCGATTCGATCACTCTCATGGTCATCGAAATCCGTGGCGACAAAGTGCGTCTCGGCATCGAGGCGCCTCGCGATGTGACCGTCCATCGTGAAGAAGTTTATGATGCAATCAAACGCGAAAACACGCCCGACTCCAAGCAGGGCTGATTGATTCAGACGGATAACAGCGTTGCCGTGGTCGGTTTTGAACTCGGGCGCTGACGGTCGTCGAAGTCGTCGCGACAATCATCCTTGCGCGAAATTCAGCTGGCGGGCTGTATCCTGAGATCAGCCCTGAGTCCCAGTATATTTTTCAACACGAACTCCCTTGCGCTCTCATTGCTGGGTGGAGTTCTTATTCCCCGACTATGACCATTGTCGGGAGGATTCTTGCTTTTGTGGTCTGGCTGTCCGACAATCCGGCGGCCAGTGGTCGACCCTTTCGGTAGCAGAGTGACGAGCACTGGTTCCCGCCAGGCATCTCCTCTCCTGAAAGTTTGATCGGATCATGACCCAAACTCAGAAAACTGTCCTCGTGATCGAGGATGACCGAGATATTTCCTCCACGATTCAGAGCGTGTTGTCAGCAGCCGGCTATCGAGTACTGACCGCCAACAACGGGCAGGATGGACGCCGCCTGATTCAATCGCAAAAACCGGATCTCGTGCTGACAGACATGATGATGCCCCGGATGGGCGGATTTCCGGTCCTGGAATTCCTCGCAGAATTGCCTGATGCTCCTCCGGTCATCATGATGACCGCGAACGAAGGCAGCCGACATAAGGCCTACGCAGAAATGCTGGGTGTTGTGGACTATTTGCGGAAGCCGTTCGCAATGGAAGTCATGCTGGAATCCGTCGCCCGCGCAATCGCGACTGCGGCGGCCGGCCCAAAGGATCAGCCCGAAGCTTAAAGAACAGGACTCATCGAGATGTTACATGCAGTGATTATGGCGGGCGGCAGTGGAACTCGATTCTGGCCTCAGAGCCGCCAAAGACTGCCAAAGCAACTGCTTCGCCTCGCCGGCGAACGCACCATGATTCAGCAGACTCTTGATCGCTGTCGAAACTGGGTCGATCCATCTCGTGCCTGGGTGGTCACCAACGAAGTCCAGGCCGATGCGACGGCCGCACAGCTACCGGAGATTCCGCGGCAGAATATTCTTGTGGAGCCGGCGGCAAGAAACACAGCCCCGTGCGTGGGCCTGGCGGCAATCCAGATTCTGCATCATGATCCCGATGGGATCATGTTTGTAATGCCGGCTGATCATGTCATTCAGACGGATGAAGCTTTCTCCCGCGGGGCCTTGCGAGCAGTCGAGATCGTCAATGCAGATCCTTCGAAGCTTGTCCTGTTCGGCGTCATTCCGTCGTTCCCGGCGACAGGTTACGGCTACATTGAACGCGGCGCAATGATCGGTGAAGGGACTCCGCGAGTCTATGAAGTGTCAGCGTTCCGCGAGAAACCCCATCTGAGTCTCGCCGAGCAATACGTTCGCGAAGGACGCTTCTTCTGGAACTGCGGAATCTTCTGCTGGAAGGCTCAGACAATAATTGATCTGCTCCAACAGTATGAACCAGAAATGTATGCCGGGCTGATGAAGATTGCCGACGGCCTGAAAGCGGGGCAAGGCGATGCGGTCCTGGCTCAGGAATTTCCGAAGCTCAAGAGCATTTCGATCGACTATGCCGTTCTGGAGCGTGCTCAGGGCGTGACCGTGGTCGAAGCTCCATTTCAATGGGACGATGTTGGAAGCTGGCTGTCACTGCCTCGACTGAACGGAGCGGACTCGGATAACAACACCGTCGACGGCCCGTTCTGCGGCGTAGATACTCAGGGCTGCATCGTTCGTACGACCGGCGATCATCTCGTGGCAACGCTGGGCCTGAGGAATCTGATTATCGTTCACACCGACGATGCCACTCTCGTTGCGGACGCGTCGCAGTCGGAACGTATCAAAGAGGTGCTGGCTCAACTGCAGAAACAGAATCGCACGGAATATATTTGAGGCTGCGGCGGGCGATGCGATATTCGAGTGTTGAAATTTGTGATTTCAAATTTGAAATTCCTGATCGCCCGGAGTCGCATTGTCATTCACGCATGACATTCCTCGGCTGATCGATCATAATCATGCACAGTTGAACATGACCTTCCTCACAAAGCCCTGCTGAAGAATCCCTCCCATGGCTCAAAACTTCTGCGGACGAACTCGACGTGAAATGCTCTGGCAAACCGGCTCCGGTTTTGCCGGTGTTGCGATGACAGCTCTTATGGATCGCGACGGCTTTCTGGCCAGCCAGTCCGTCGCTGCGGATGGCGAAACGCCTTTCGCAAATCCGCTGGCCCCAAAGCAGTCTCACTTCGAACCCAAAGCGAAGAACGTGATCTTCCTGTACATGTATGGTGGGCCAAGTCAGGTCGACACGTTCGACTACAAGCCATCCATGTACGGCATGGACGGCAAAACCATCGAAGTCAAAACCTTTGGTCGAGGCGGTCATCGCAATCAGGGCCGAATCGTCGAGCCTCGCTGGAAGTTCAAACAGTACGGTCAGTGCGGAAAGTGGATCAGTGATCTCTTCCCGAATCTTGGCACTTGCGCGGATGACATCGCATTCATTCATTCGATGACAGCGGATTCGCCCATCCATGGTTCAGCGATGCTGATGATGAACTCAGGGAGAATCCTGAGCGGTAATCCGTGTCTGGGCTCGTGGGTCAACTACGGACTGGGCAGCGTGAATGAAGATCTGCCGGGATTCGTGGTCATGCTCGATCCACGAGGCGGCCCGATCAGCGGCTCCAAGAACTGGAGCAGCGGATACATGCCGGCGACTTATCAGGCTACCGTCATGCGTTCCGGGGCGAATCCAATTCTTGACCTGTCGCCACCTTCAGAACTGGCCGGCGGCGCGCAACGAAAACTGCTGGATACATTGCGAGGCTACAACGAAGAACATCTGGCTCCTCGCCATGATAATTCCAACCTGGCGGCTCGTATCGCCAGCTATGAGTTGGCCTACCGCATGCAGTCACAGGCTCCGGAAGCTGTTGATATTTCTCAGGAGACGCAGGCGACACAGGAACTGTACGGCCTGAACGATCCGAAGAGCGAAAAGTTCGGCCGTCAGTGTTTGCTGGCGCGCCGCATGGTCGAACGAGGTGTTCGTTTCGTGCAGATTTATTCCGGTGGTGCTCACAACGACGACAACTGGGATGCTCACACGGACATGGAAGCCAACCATAATCTGCATGCGGGCGAAACAGACAAGCCAATTGCCGGGCTTATTAAAGACCTCAAAGAACGAGGTCTTCTGAAGGACACGCTGATCGTCTGGGGCGGTGAATTCGGTCGTCAGCCAACGGCGGAGTACGCCACGGGCAGCGGCCGTGACCATAACAGCTACGGCTTCACCACCTGGATGGCCGGAGGCGGCATCAAGGGCGGCACAACGGTCGGGACAACTGATGAAATCGGCAGCCGCGCGGTTGACGATGTGTTCCATGTGAAGCACATGCACGCCACGGTGCTGCATCAGTTGGGGCTGGATCCAGCGAAGCTGACGTACTTCTTTGGTGGGCTCGACAATTCGCTCGTCGGCGTCGAAGGCGCGCAGCCGATCTGGAAGATTATGTCGTAGTCGGCAGGCTCTGCGTGAAATTCGAGTGATTACAATCCAAAACAAACAGCCCCAGGCATCTGCGTGGGGCTGTTTTCGTTCACGCAGTATGGCTTGCGATCATCACGGTCCTCAATTTCGCGCACTCAATTCTGCGAGCAACAGTTGTCCATCAAACGGTTGCCTGCGGCTTGCCGTTAAGCGAAAGGCAAGCACGCTTTAATCACCACTCGCCGAGTTCCTGCTGTAGTTCGCACCACTTCTCTTCGACTTCGGCCAGTTCTTTAGCGACGGTTTCAATTTGAGTATGTAAAGCCATCGCCTTTTTGGCATCCGACGTCTGCATCATCTCGGCATTCAGAGCCTTCTTCTGCTCATCCAGCTTGGCAATGCTCTTTTCCATGTTCCGCAACGTCTTGCGCTGCTGATGGATGTCTTTCGGCCCGGAAGGTTTCTCTGTCTTTGCCCCCGCGCCTTTCCCGGCCGGCGGAGTCGCCATACGGCCTGACGCACGTTCGCGTTCGCCTTCTTCAATCTCTTTGTTCACATAATAAATGTAGTCGTCGTACTTGCCCGAGTAATTGCGAACTCGACCATCCCGCACTTCGATGATGTTGGTGGCAATCCGTCGCACAAAGTGTCGATCGTGGCTGGTGAACAGCACGGTGCCCTTATAAACCAGCAACGCTTCCGCGAGTGATTCTACGGTTTCTACGTCCAGATGGTTGCCCGGTTCGTCAAGCACCAGCACGTTGTAAGTTCCCAGCAGCAAACCGGCCATGCACAGGCGAGCCCGCTCGCCCCCGGAGAGAACTCGTATCGGCTTCTTCGTGTGGCCGCCCTTAAACAGCAGCGAACCAGCGCAGGCGAGGCAATCCTGAGTCGTTGTGCCCGGCTTGGACTTGTATTCCAGATACTCCAGAACGGTCTGATCAGGCGGCAGAGTCGTATACACGTGCTGAGCATACACGCCGATTTCAGTACCGTAGCCCCATTTCACTTTGCCGTCCACGGGACTCAAGGAGTTCACCAGGGTTCGCAGCAGAGTTGTTTTTCCCTGGCCGTTATCCCCCACGATGGCCGCACGCTGCTGATGTTCAATTTCCAGCTCGATACCGGTCGCGACGGCCTTTCCTTCATAACCAATCGCCAGATCCAGACAGCGAACAACAGGCCCCTGACGAGGCTCCACCTGCGGCGCACGAATGTTGGCACTTGGGAGGTCGACTTCGATTTCCTGCAGAGTCAGTCGGTCCAGCTGCTTCTGCTTGGATCGCGCCTGACTTGCTCCTGTCGGGCGAGCTTTGTTTTTATCGATAAAGGTCTGCAGTTGTTTTTGCTTCGCCGCAACGGTTGCATTCGTGCGTTCGGCACGAACCTTCTCTTCTTCGACCTGCTGCAGGTGGCCGGCGATCTTGCCGTTGTACATCGTCAGCTTGCCGCGATTCAGATCCAAAGTGTGTGAACACGTCGCAGTGAGGAATTCACGGTCGTGTGACACAATCAGACACGCAGCCGGGAAATGTCGCAGGAAGTGTTCCAGCAGAATCTGAGTACGCAAGTCCAGAAAGTTCGTTGGTTCGTCCAGCATCAACAGGTTCGGATCATGCAGCAACAGGGCCGCCAGCTTGACGCGAGTCTGCCAACCGCCGGACAGTCCCTGCACCGGGCCGTTCAGGTAATGTCCCTTGAGTTCAAACTCGGCCGCCACTTCGCCGCACTTCCAATCCGGCTGACCACTGTCGCGAATCAGAAAATCCATCGCAGATTCGCCCGCCTGAAACGGATCATGCTGACGCAGGTAGCCAACACGCAGATGAGGGGACCGCATGACGGTCCCACTATCCACTTCCTCATCCCCGAGAAGAACTCGCAACAACGTCGACTTACCGGCCCCATTGCGACCGATGAATCCGACCTTCACGTCTTCGTAAAGCGTGACGCTGGCGCTGTCGAGCAGCATCTGGTCGCCGTAACTTTTGACACCATCTGTGAGTTGAAGCAGGACTGACATGGAGTAGCAGCGAACCTATGAGCGCGAGGAATGAAGCGACGAATTTCGACTATTATTCTGATCTGCAGTTCGGGATCAACTCGACTTCAATGAAGAATTGAATATCGATACCGCCTGAGAAACCAGCAACGGGCAAAGTTTTGGCCGTTAAAAGCAGCGTGAAAGCGAGACGTTTACCTGCGGGGCGGGACAGGTTCAAGCACCAGTCGAACGTTTTCCTGCAGCGTACCTGAATTCGCAAAAAATGAGCCGACTAGCGAACTTCCACCTCGGCGGGAGCGACGATCAGAGCGGATTCCGCGTCGCCAGTGTAAACCGGAACACTGCATGCCGTCGCCTGCCATCCGTGATGAACCAGCGTCCCTGAAGTTGCGTTACTTTCGACTTTCCCGGCCAGGCGGATACGACCGGCGGTTTTAGCTGCCAGCGAAACGGAACTTCCTTCTGGCTGTTCCAACACAGGCCGAAGTGCAAACTGCCGCTCCAGAACGGATCCACAATCGCGATGAATATCTCGCACCGCCGCTCCGATTTGGGCATCGGAATACGTGTCGATGGGCTCCTTCAGAAAGTCAATCAAGCGTCCTTCACGCTGCAGAGCTGACAGCAGGCTGATCGCATCACTGCGGACTGGCTTGGGCGCAGCAACGGGCTTTGCGGGAGCTTCCGGAGTCACCGCAATTGCCGGAGGTGCATTCAGCAGTCCGGTGATACGAGCAGCCAAATCGCCACTTGTGAGTACTCGCCACGCCAACGCAAGACGCCCCATGGTTTCACATTTCCAACAGTTTTGGATCACACTTTGAATAAATTTCGTGGCCGTCGGTCAGCATAATCTCCCGACGGCACGCGACATCTTACGGGAACACTGAGCTCGATTCCAGGCGACGTCCACGATTCGCGTCGATCTGCATTTGCACGTTTCAGGTTCTCTCGGTCAATTGTTTTCGCAGGCGATACAACTCCTGCAAAGCCTGCATCGGCGAAAGGTTGTCGACTTCCAGACGCCGCAATTCTTCCAGCAGCGGATCCTCGGGAAACTCAAACAGCGATTTTTGTTGTCGTCGCTGCCTGGTAGTTTCGCGTTGAGGAACCTTAGGGCGTCCATCGGCGTTAACGTGATCCTCCTCCAGCGTCAGCAGAATCGTCGCCGCTCGGTCGGTGACCAGGCGAGGAACCCCGGCGATCTTTGCGACGTGAATCCCGTAACTTCGCCCCGCCGCGCCTTCGACGATGCGATGAAGGAACACGACGTCTTCGTTGCTCTCCTGAACCGCGACGTTCCAATTGGCTGCATGCTTCAGGGTCGTCGTGAGATCAGTCAGTTCGTGATAATGAGTCGCAAACATCGTGCGGCAGGCAATCTCATCGTGCAGGTGTTCGGTAATCGCCCAGGCTAGTGAGATCCCGTCATACGTACTTGTGCCACGACCAATTTCATCCAAAATCACGAGACTTCGCGACGTCGCGGAATTCAGAATTCGAGCCGTCTCGGTCATTTCAACCATGAACGTACTTTGCCCGCGAGCCAACTCATCACTGGCCCCGACCCGCGCGAAAACTCGATCGGCAATCCCGATCACGGCCGACTTCGCCGGGACGAACGAACCCATCTGAGCCATGATCGTGATCAGCGCGGCCTGACGGATGTAAGTGCTCTTACCCGCCATGTTCGGACCGGTAATGATCTGGATTCGACCAATCGCCCGCTTTTCATCCTCCGGGCAGGGCAACCCAAGTTTGACATCGTTCGGTACGAATTGTCCGGCTGGTAGCAGTCGATCCAATACTGGATGCCGACCGTCACGAATATCCATAACGGGCTCGGCCGTCAGCGTGGGACGGCAATATCCTGCTTTACCGGCCAGCGTCGCCAGTCCGGCGATGACGTCAATCTCGGCCATGGAATCGGCCGTTCGCAGCAACAGCGGCACGAAGGTCGCGACCTGATCTCGCAACGCCGTAAAGAGTTCCTGTTCCAGCGCCTTCGCACGATCTTCCGCGCGGAGCACTTTGTCCTCGTACTCCTTCAGCTCCGGCGTGATATATCGTTCCTGATTCTTCAGCGTTTGCTTGCGAATATACTCCGGTGGTACTCGCGAACTGTTGGCCGCGGTGACTTCAAGGTAATATCCAAAGACCTTATTGAAACCGATCTTCAGGCTTGAGATGCCAGTGCGTTCAATTTCCTTCGCCTGATATTGAGCCATCCATTGGCGACCACCACGCATCAGATCGCGGAACTCATCCAGTTCGGCGTTGAAACCCGGACGAATCACTCCGCCATCCGTCACATTCATCGGCGGTTCGTCAACAACCGCCATCGTAATGGCTTCATGAGCCTGCGGGCACAGCTCTATTCGCTGTTCCAGTGTTTGCAGCCGCTTTGATTTACGCTCTGCCAGTTTGGCACGAAGACGAGGCAATTGTTCCAGTGTTCGAGCCAGGCACACGAGATCTCGCGGGCTACATCGGCCCGTCGCAATGCGTGATGTCAGACGCTGGAGGTCGTAGGTCTCTTTCAGAAGTTCGCGCACGTCATCTCGCAGCGACAACTGCTGCAGAAATTCTTCAATCGCGTCCTGTCGTTGAGTAATCTGTCCGGGATCCGTCAGTGGGCTTGATAGCCAATCTGCCAGCAAACGGGACCCCATCGGTGTGCAGGTTTCGTCCATCACGCCCAGCAAAGTGAAATCGCGTCGACCATCGCGAAACGTCTGAGCCAGCTCCAGACTGCGCCGCGTGGCTTCGTCGATAATCATGTGCCGACTGCGCCGCCAGAATTCCATGCGCACGATATGCGGCAGCGCAGTTCGCTGCGTTTCCCGCACATATTCCAGCAGTGCGCCGGCGGCGGTGACAGCGGGAGTGTCTTCGACGTCGAATCCTTCCAGCGTCTTGGTACCGAAATGTTCGTTCAGCAGGCGTTTGGCTTCTTCGCGGGCGAAGCACCAGTCCGGTCGAGTCGTCATCACGGCCGAACCGGGATCCGGTCGCCTCATCGGCAACTGCCCATCCTGCGCCGCGCTCTCGGGGATCAGACATTCGGCCGGACGAATTCGAGCCAGCTCGTCCTGCAACTGGGATGGTTCTACATCGGTCAACAGAAACCGGCCAGTGGAAACTTCCAGCCAGGCCAGCCCGATCATATTCTTGGACGGGGCAACGCAGGCCAGAAAATTGCTTTGCCGAGGATCCAGCATCTGGTCGTCGGTCAGAGTTCCCGGCGTGACAACTCGCGTGACTTCGCGGCGAACGAGCCCCTTGGCTTTCTTCGGATCTTCCACCTGATCACAGATCGCCGCGCGGAAGCCGGCCTGGATCAGCTTTTGAAGATAGCCGTCGAGCTGATGATAGGGGAATCCGGCCATCGGCACGGGATTCTCCGAGGACTTATCCCGGCTGGTCAGGGTGAGTCCCAGAACTCGCGAGGCGTTTTGAGCGTCTTCGTAGAAGAGCTCATAAAAATCGCCCATGCGAAACAGCAGAATAGCCCCCGGATGCTCAGCCTTA
>CAIXQV010000759.1 GCA_903921605.1 uncultured Planctomycetaceae bacterium
CAGTGCTCCGAAGTACAAGGGCCTGAATAAGGTTAACCCAACCGCATTGATTCTTTCCGCGAAGCTGATGCTGGAGCATCTCGGCGAAGCCAAGGCGGCCGCGAAGCTGGAACAGGCCGTTGCCGAGATTATCGAAGAAGGTAAAGACGTTACGTACGACATGAAGGCCGATCGAAACGATCCATCAGCCGTTGGAACTCAGGAGATGGCGGAAGCCATCTGTCGCCGAATCCAACAGCTCTGATGTACGACTCAGAAAGCCCGGTCTTCAAACGACCGGGCTTTTTTTCTGCGCCGTTGTTCGTCGCCTTTTTGAAACTCTCGCCTCGAGTAGGTGTTCGATGCTGACATTTTTGAAACTGGTTGCAGCTTTCATAGTGGCCATTGTTGTGCTCGTCGTGGCCGTCATCCTGTTTGTCAGATGGAAGTTTCGGCGATTCCTCAAGAATGTGATGGAAGCCGCAGCTGCGCAGGGGTCCAGTGCCGTGCCCCCGTTTCGGATCAAGCTTGAACCTCGAGCGGATGACGATGAAACGGAGTGGTTCCATGAGGAAGACGTAAAGACGCAGATGCAGCAGTTTGAATCATCGGGCTTCACTCCGCTGGGAGATTATGATGTTGAGGGCCTGCCTTTGCAGATTCGCGGTTTTCAGCATCAGGATCACAACGTTTATGGAGTCATTTACGACCACGCTGCGGCCGGTGTCTGGAGCGACGTTGTGCGGCGCTATGAAGATGAAACCAGCTGGACGGTGACTTCAGCAAAGGAGCATGGAATGGATGCTGCTCCCTGGCATACGCCCTGTTTTATGCCAAGCCAATCAGTGACCGAACTACTCAGCCAACTGCTGACATCTTCTCCTTCCAGCGGTATCCAAACGACCGGCGCTGATAAGTTTGTTCCGCGGTTCGAAGCAGCCTACAAGCGAGAGATGAATTGGCGAATCGAGAGAGGCGGTGCGACGGAGCAGGAGATTCGAAGAGTCTGCGAGAAAAATGGTCAGGATTGCACAGCAGAGCAAGTCGAACAGATCCAGGGACTGTGGAAGACAGCCATCGGCGAATTCCTGTCAGAGCAGATTCTGCTTGGATGGCGAAAAGAGAGTCGTATTACATCTCTGGAGTATGATCGCATCTCCGACAGGCTTGTGGTGATCCACAAACGGCTCACGCCAAACCAGGTGCTGGAAGCTTTTCGCAGTGATTCTGATGACGATGATTTAGACGATGACGATGATCAGATTCTGGCTCAGGTCAAGGCGTGGTGTTCAGCGGAATCGTCCATCTCGGCGTTCCGGAAGTTAATAGAAGAGAAGGGAAAGGATGCTCGCTGGAAACGGATCTGGGAGCTGAAGAAGCCATTGGCGGCCGAGATCTGGGAGCGAGTACAAGCGGATCGCGCTGACAGAGACTTCGAAGATGACGACGAGAATGGATGAAGTTGGCGCGATCAATGCGCTTCTGTTTTGGGTGCATCTGCAGGAGTTGTTGCCGCTTCAAAAACTTCGCATTCAGGATGTGATTCTCTCCAGTTTGTCCAGAATTCGGCGGGCGACGTTTTTCTCCACATGGCCAGAGCTTTGCCGACATGTGAGTAGAACGTGTAATTCTGATCGATCACTGACTGTGGCGTTTCATTGACGTTGTTGATCAGCCAGTCTGCGGCCTTCAGAATCTGCTCGCGAGGTGGGTGAAGCTCCTGAGGCGCGAGGGACAGCCATTCCAGATGATGGCCCGTCGCGATGACTCGCTTATAGCCTTTTTCCTTCGGGTCGGCCTTGGCTTCCGCCTCAGCACCGTCTGTCCAGTTTGCAGGCCACGAACCATCCGGACTCTGTGAGGCAATGATCATGTCTCGGCAGGTCTTCAGATAATCCATAATCTGGGTTTGTGTTTCAGCCGTGATCAGATCGCCACCGTATTGTTCGTTGAGACGAAGTAGAAGCATCAGCGAGTACACGCGATGTGTCCCAAGGCAAACGCCATCGCGTTTATGGTTTCGCATCAATCGCTCGGCGACCATGTCGAACGTGATCCTTCGGCCTTCGCCGTTGTGCCACACGTTTGACTTCTGCGGAGCAAGCCAGAGCGTAAAGGCCATGGCCGACCATTCTGTTTCACGTTCATCCAGATGAAAGTCGCGCAGGGCTTCTGACAGAACGTCACGCACTTGTAATGCTCGCGCGGTCGTAAACACGGGAGCATCGAGCGGCAAGCCTGATTCGGTGAGGGCGGCCAGCGTATGATCGTGATGAACCGAGCTGGAAGAATCTTCGCCCCAGCGAACATGAACGCCATCCGGGGTGAGTTCCATCAGTGGGGGATTATTCTTGCCCCAGGAGTCCATGTACTTTGCGGTATCCGTCAGGAAGTCACTCATCTGCGGTCCGGAAATCGCGTCAGGATTCCTGAACACGATGGATGAACCCCATGTTCGTAAAGCATGCTCGACCAGATTCGGACGCAGATGGCTGCGACTGAACCGTGGGACGATCTTTTTCAGCACTCCCGCCAGTTCTTCATCCGACACAACTTCTGCGTCGTCGTAAAACGGAGCCACTGTGGCCAGTTTGGAATCGCGAAGATTCACATCCAAAGCCACTGCTCGATGGGTGACCTTGGCAATGACTTCCTGCTGGCGAATGCCCGGAATACAGAACCAGGAGGCTGCAAATGCACTGCCGAAGGCCAGTTGCACAGTCAGCCAGGTTCGCAATGAGACTTTACGGCGGGAGTTTCGGGCGATAATCATTTCAGATCCTGCACAGTCTTTCGAGTTCCATGACCAGGGTGATCAGCGGTCGCGTTGAGGCCAGCTGTGATGCTGAGCGAACGTTCGCGTGAATGGTCAAATCGGGTTGTTTCTTACGAAGATGGCAGCCTGGCGATCTTCATAGTTGGCCTTCCAGTCGGTGCTTTCTTTGAACTTCTTCAGCAGAGCTGGCTGACGATTCTTGTCGATTACGGCAAGATTGATTCCATACTCGTTCATCAGTCCATCCCAGTCGGAGGGGCCGTTGATGATGCGGATATAGTCGTTCCAGACTTGTTCCGGAGTCACATGCACATGCAGATTCACCATTGGCTCCAGTGACTTTGGACCTCGGTTCATTACATATCCGGCCCACTCTGCTGGAACGAACGAGATACCCCGCGGAATGGTTTCCATGGAATCCAAAAACGCCACAGTCGCCAGTGGCGTTTCGACAGAGACCAGTCGATTGGCTTCAGGTACGCGGCCATGAACCAATTGAATCCCGAACGGAGTCAAAGCAAACAGAATCCACAGAATGCCGCCATTGACGAGAGTCATCAGGCCGGTGCCTTTGCCTGGCTGAGGATTCTGTAACCACTTCGTTGTTTGTCTCATTCCGGCAATCAGATGCGTGCCCGTAATGATTCCAGCGAGAGGAGCCCACCAATTCAACATGCGCGCAGACCATGCGGCGAGCAGCCCTGTCGCGACAAAAGCCAGCATCTCTCCGCAGTGCATTCGTCGAGGACTCAGTTTGATGGCGAAGATTGCCAGCAACGCGGCGGCAGCCGCAGATTGTCCCTGAGCCGTTCGCAATGTCAGAGCGTCCCATTCGAACATGGATTCGATATTGGGATTGCCGGCGACATTCATGACCTCGGGATAGACGCCAATCCCGGCTGGATTCAGCAGGACCGCGGCTGCACAAAGTTGAGTCAGGAGAATCGTGCGATGAAACTCTCGATCAAGCAGGGCAACTCGCAGAGATTTAGAGATCGCAAGGACATCGCCGAAGCGACCAATTCCTGCAAATCCCATCAGCAGCAAACCCATCGAGAAAGATCCATGGATGTTGGCCCAGAGAGCAAACAGGATCGGGAGACCAATCCATGAGGCTCGGGTGTGTTTATTGCGTCCCAACATCCAGGCAACGATTACACAGTAGAAGACAACTCCAGCGAGCTGGGGTCGGATCACCAGCAGTTGATCGAGGTTGACTTTGAAGAAGATGCCCGCGGCCAGAATTCCGCCGAGCGTCGACTTACTCATTTTGACTGTTCGCCATGAGACCAATGCCAGGCTCATTGCGATCATGAGAGCATAGACAAACTGAAGAGAGGTCAATCCGAAACGTGCATTCAGGGTGGCCAATCCCACCTGAGCCAGCCAGGGAATATTGACCATGGAAA
>CAIXQV010000760.1 GCA_903921605.1 uncultured Planctomycetaceae bacterium
AGTTCCATCAATGGTAAACGCCGGGATAGCGCTCATTCTCTCCAGTGCGAGGTCCGGGTTTCGTTGCACCCGGACTATCTGATTCCCATAGTCTTCACCATCGAAATCCAGGTGCACGGTCATTTGAGCATTGGGCAGACTCGAAAGAGCCGGCACTGTCAAAAGCTGACGCGTTTCCAGCGTTTCGAGATGCAGGAGCTGGGATTTGCAATTTGTCTTCCGCTTCAGATTCTTTGAGGAATTGCGGAACAACGAAGTGAAACTGTGCAGGATTTTCCCGGACTTTTTCATCAAATCAACCTCTGGCTTCCAGCGCTTTTCAGTGGGGTAGGGCCGACAACCTCACAACAGATTTTGAGCAGGACTTCCCCTGCGCGTTTGTATCCACAGCTATCGGACGCACAAGTGTGTAGAAAACCAACAGAAGACACCTGTTGGAAATGAAATCCTCGCAATTTCCGCAATGCGGCCGGTCTTTCTAGTCGTAGTGGCATGAATGCTCAGCCGTTCAGATCACTTTCCCAGCCTCGCCATGTTTCGTAAGTTATTCAATTCGTCAAAACCGGAATTGGTGACAGCCGAATTGACGAACAACAATTCTGGCGACCACTTGATGGACTCCCGGCAATGGAACGTCCGGTGTCGGGGTGTGAGGCGCGGACGGCCTCGGAGTTCAGGATTCCGATCAATGGATTTGGTAACGGGCCGTGTTTTAGTGAGTCTTTGAGCATATAATACAATGTGGCCGATTTGAAATCGTGTTTGAAATTGACTGAAGCCATTTCGCTACTGGATTGAGGCAACACTCTGGATTGAGGCGACACTTGGGATTTCTGGCACAAGTTCATATTTACTGCTTTCTGCTGAGCTACCTGGTTTCGCTGGCCTGCGAAATTCTTCTGGTGTTTCGCCGCCAGATCGCCTCTGCGCGGATGGCAGTGGTTTTCTTTTCCCTTGCGGGATTCGTGGCGCACACGGCTTTTTTGATCACTCGCAGCCAAAAGGCCGGACTTCCGCCTCTTCTGACCAGCGAGCAGGACTGGTTGTTGGTTCTCGCGTGGCTGGGCAGTCTGCTGTATGTCATTCTCATGCTGACCCATCGCCAGATGGCTCACGGTCTGTTTCTGCTGCCCGCAATTCTGCTGCTCGTGATTGTGGCTGTGTTTGTCAGTTCGGAAGGCAGCGGTAACTTGGCAGCGGTTGCAATGCGTCGCTGGGGCATGTTCCACGCCGCGTCATTGGTGCTTGGAATTGGTGCGGTTGTCGGAGCCTCCATTTCCGGCCTGATGTATCTGTTGAATCATCAGCAACTGCGAGGACGCTCGAAGTGGCTTCAGAAATTGCCTCTGCCCAGCCTCGAAAACCTGACCGCGTGGAATCGCTGGATGGTTGTTTTCTCGGTTCCCTGCCTGACGATCGGACTGCTAACAGGATTCCTGCTGATATCGTGGAATCGAGGTTCCGATCCATCCGAGTCGATCTCCTGGTGGGACCCGACCATCGTGACGAC
>CAIXQV010000761.1 GCA_903921605.1 uncultured Planctomycetaceae bacterium
GAAGGCCGTGCTTTCACAGGGACTCGAAGCACAGACTTCTTATGAGATCGTGTCGATCGACATCGCTGATATCGACGTCGGCGAAAATATCGGTGCTCGTTTGTCGGCTGATCAGGCCGAGGCCGATATGCGTGTGGCTCAGGCCAAAGCCGAACAACGCCGCGCAGCGGCTCGAGCTCGTGAACAGGAAATGGTGGCTCGCATTCAGCAGAATCGAGCGGCTGTGGTTCTTGCAGAAGCCGAAGTGCCGAAAGCCATTGCCGATGCGTTCACGGACAACAAACTGGGGCTGGCGGACTTCTACGAACTGAAGAACGTACAGGCGGATACTCGCATGAGAGAATCCATCGCCGGCGATACGACGGGGCGAGCAGGGCGGTCGACCGAGGGCTGATTTTCTTCAGCCATTTCGCTGTACTGGGATGGGTGGGGACGTTCGTCCCGTCGCCGGTGCAGAGTCATAGCGCTATTCAGCAATCCAGAGAGCTACCAGCCGTTCCACGAACAGCGTGGTGATAACAATCACATGGATGAATGTTGATGACTGTCACTCAAAAGTCGATCGCGATTTCGCTTTTTGTGTTCGAAGCTCTTCTGTTTCACACGTTATTCTGCAACTGGATGGCAGGAGACCCTCATAGGCGCAGTGTCAACAGTTGGGCTGGCAGATCGCCGGACCATAGCGGGCTCATTGTCTCCATCGGTCCCGCAGGAATTTATGCTCGTGGCTACCAGACTGTGGAATTCGATGCCGCCATCGGCGTCGGGCTGCCGGCCGCGCTGATCGGTGCGGCGGCGTTTGTCTTGAGTCTTCAGAATCAAAGTTCCGCCACTGACGCAAAAACGACGCAAACAGTCGATCAGTAATTGCCATTTTGAAAGTCGAAGTGGCCTGCGTCTATTCTTCGCGACTCGACTCCACGCTGCACAGCTTTCACGCGGGAACAATCGCTACGATCCCTCAGCGTTCTGCAGGTTACTGGAGTCGCTCAATCCATAGGACTGTACGATGCACTTCTTCGCGCGTGGCAATCCGCAAAAAAGAATCTTCTGGAGCCAATACAACAGGAGTCTGTGCTGCAACTGTTGTGATCGTCTGATGCTTCCAAAGCAAACTCTGCTTGAGCACGCAGTTCGATGCCGAAAATGAGTGAAAGGACTTCCGTGTCCAACGCCGCGTGAGACATGCTCACCAGCGTTTCGCTCCGTCGAGCGGGGAGCTTAAGAACCGTTTCACGTTTTCGCAATCGAGCCGGTCAAGTTGTTATGAACAACATCGCGGAATTTCAGACTGCGGAAAAAATCCTGCCTTCTCATGTTGTCAGTGAATCGGCCGAACGTGATAACCTGCGACGTCTGATGATCGGGCTCGTTGCGGTTCTGATCTGCATTGGAGTTCAGATGGTGCAAAGCGCCAGTCTGACATCTCGTCCCAGCGAACAGGACGCCGTGTTTCTCAGTAAACATCTGACTTATCTTGCTGTCTCATTATTATTCGGCTTCGTCGCGTCTCGCATCAGCACCGCATGGTTGCAAAAGAACTCCACGACATTGTTCGGAGGGCTCGTCTTTCTTCTTGTGATCCTGCTTGTCCCAGGCATTGGCAGTCGTATCAACGGAGCCCAGCGCTGGCTGCGTTTTGGTGGATTATCTCTGCAGCCTTCTGAACTGGGTCGCATTATTCTGCCGCTGATGGCCGCAACAATCATTTGCAATCGTCGGACTGCTGGTTTCTCACTTAGCACCGTTCCCGCAACACTGATGCCGTTGCTGGTCCTGCCGCTCGTGGCGATTGAGCCTGACCTGGGAGCAACAGTCTTTTTGGGCTCGGGATTCATTCTGGCTCTGTTTCTCGGCGGCTGGCCGCTGAGATACTTCATCGGCTGCGCGATGCTGTTTATTCCGGCGGCCGCATCACTGCTGATTCTTAAGCCCTATCAAATGGAACGAATTCGCGGCTTCATGGCCGCCTGGCAGGACCTGAGCCAGGCTCCGTGGCAGGTGCGGCAATCGCTTCTCTCGATCGGGTCTGGTGGACTTAAGGGCACGGGAATCGGAGGCGGATGGCAAAAGCTCAGCTACCTGCCGGAAGCGAATACCGACTTCGTATTTGCCGTGATCGGCGAAGAACTAGGATTGCTCGGCACAATGACGGTCTGCTTCGTCTGGGTTGCTCTGTTCCTGACCGGCCGCGCGGCTCTGAAACATCTTCCCAGAATATCTTTCGAGTGGATCTTTGGCACCACGCTGCTGCTACAGCTCGTGCTGCAAGCGATGGCTAACATCGCGGTTGTTACAGGGCTCGTTCCTCCGAAGGGAGTGCCGCACCCGTTCATCAGTTATGGCGGAACCAATCTGCTGGTAAGCGTTACGGCCATCGGATTGATCATCGGGATGTCGCGCAGCTGTGAGCCTCAGAACGTGGAAGCCTAACTGCGACTACGCCCTCGTTACCGGTCAACTCTCGATGGCTACTTTGTTGCGTCCGCTGCAGGCTCTTCGTTCCGCTCCTGGCTGAGCAGCTCATAATAGCGTTGAACCAGACTGTCGAATTCTTCCGGCACGGGTTCTCGATCGATGGGGACCATCGCCCGATCGGATTCCAGCTTCATGACTTCCTGATTAATCCGCTGCTGAAGAGCCTGCATTTCGCCCAACAACTGCGACTTCACGAGATCCCACTGAGGCATCTCGCCGTGACGTTTGAACTCCGATCGCATCGCACGAGCCCGATCGCGAACCTGAGCCACTCGATTCCGCAGCTCCGGATCTTCCAGCATCTCTTCGATGTCTCGCAACTGATCAGACCACTCACCAAATTCTTCGCCTGTTAGTGGTTTCCCTGGAGCATTATTGCCTCCGGCTCCCCCGTTGCTTTCTCGTCCGCCGTCCATCAAAGACGACTGACGACGCTGACCTGTTTGATTGCCGCCGGACCGATTCTGCGACGGCTCACCAGACTGAGGCCGATCTCCTTTTTCTTGCTGAGAGCCGTCTTTAGATTCACCTTGAGCTGAACCATTAGCGGACTTTCCTTGCGAGGCACCGCCACCTTGAGATTCTCCGTCTTGCAGCTGACCTTCTTGTGGTTGTCCGTCCTGAGGCTGACCACTCTGCGGTTCATTATTTTCAGAGCCTTTTCCATCTCCAGGCTCGCCCTCACCGGACTGGCCGGACCCTTTCTGCCCCTGTGAGCCCTTCTGTCCACTTCGCTTCTCATCATTTTGTCTCTGGCCACCTCCACCTGAACCCTTCTGCTCTGATTCATTGGCTGGGTTCTGTTCAGACGATTCCTGTGCGTCACCGGCTTTCGAGCCCTCTCCGGCCTGGCCCTTCTGACCAGATCGCTGCTGCTGACCGGATTGCCCTGGTCGCTTGCCGGGCTCTCCGTTCTTTCCTTCAGATACCTCTGACTCTTCGCCTGGCTTCTCACCGGATTCATTTTCGCTCTTACTACCAGTTTGGCATGGTCGACGATTCTCCGTCTCAGAATCTGCGGCTTCTCCCGTCGCGCTCTGAACTTCGCTCGCCAGTTTCTGAGTCGCATCTTCCAACTGTCGCTGTGCGCGTCGCAACGATTCGGCTTCGCTACCCAGTACCGAGTCCGCCGCGTTCTCGATTCCCTTCTGAAGCTGTTCAATCCCCTTGCGAGCCGCCTGCTCAGCTTCCTGTGATTGCGACCACATGCCGCGACCCGCCAGAAACTCGGTCGCTTCCAGAGCTTCCTCGGGCTTCGAATCTTTCAATTCACGCAGGGTGTCGTACAACTTGTTCGACAGCAACGGCTCGCTTTGTTCCGCCTGCTCAATCATCTGCTTCGTTTGATCGACGACTCGATTAAGCCGATCTTTCTGCTCGCCAAACTCCTTCTGCAATTGATCTCGATTTCGCTCCGACCGCAGCGACGGCTTCTTGCTCTTGTCGTCCTCGGCCGAGTTCCCAGTCAATTGCTGCGCGAGTTCTTTCTGGCGATCACCTAACTCCCGCGCTTGTTCTCGCAGATCGCGAACAGATTCTTCAAACTGTGATGACGTCTGATTACGAAAATCCTCTTTCAGATCTTCAAACTGACGCTCAGCCCGAGTTCCCTCCGAGATTGCTTCGGCCAGTCGACCTTCATCCATTGCGCGAGACGCTTGTTGCACATTCTCGCGAGCTTCCTCCATCTGCTGTTTCATCTCGGATGATTGTGCATTCTGAGGACTCGTGGCCTGTTCCATTCGCTCGCTCAACTCATCCACATCGCGAAGCATTTCACGCTGTTCATCACGCAGCCGCTTCAATTCACGCTCGATCTCTTCGCGTTCTTTTTGAGTCGTCGCGGCTCGAAGTTCGGACTCAAGCTGCTTCAGACGATCATTGACCATCTGCTGGCGTCGTGCAAGTTCTTTCAGTCGGTTCAGGACCTGCAACTGCTGTCGCTGTTCTTCTGTTTTCTCTTCCTGCTGCTTCTGAACCTGTTGCTCTGACTCATATCGGTTGCGTTGATTATCAAGTTCAAGCTGCTGCATCTGCTGCTGCGACGCACTGCTTCCACCACCACCGCCTCCACCCTGACTTCGCTGTTGCTGACTAACCTGATTTTCCGCAACTCGCAGTTTCAGCAACGTCTGCACGACGACCTGCTCGGTTGTCATCGCATCGGCCAGACGAGCCCCCTCGGTGCCTGCACTAACATCCTGCAACTTGCTCCTTGCCGCGGTCATTTCGTCCATCGCGCGAGCCGCCAAAGCGGCCGTCTTCGGATCACTCTGTAGCTCTTCCATCGCAGCCTGAAGCTGATTCTTCGCTTCTCCCTGTGACTCCGCAATCGTCTCAACATCCTCAGCAAACGTTCCATTCCTGCGACTTGGGACTTCGGCTCGAATCGTATTCCATGTGGCCGAAATGATTTCCTTCTGCAGCTTCAACACGCCGTCAATCGCGCTTCCCTGCTGTTGCTGTGACTGACTCTGTTGCTGTTGTTGCTGCTGTTCCCCGCCTTGCTGAGCTTCGCGGAAGATTTCTTCAAAGCGACGAACTTCGGCGAACACAAGATCGCTGTAACTTCGGCGCTCCGTGCCATCCGCAGCAATGTCTGTCGCCCAGAAGGAATAAGTCACCAGATCATCCGGCGCCGCGTTCAGAGTTTCCATTTCAATCTCATGAGACAACTTCGCAGTCAGCAGCGGTTCAGCAGCGATCGGAGTTGTCGGACTCTCTTCGGCCCGGCTTACGGCCATATCAGTCGCAGCTGAAGTTGTCCCCAGTGCCTTCAGAGAGAACTCTTTCGTTTCTCCACCAGACAATGAAAACTGCAGGCCATAGTCAACCAAATTGAAATCATCGCTGGCCTGAGCTTCGACCAGAAATTCCTGCAGCGGCGATACGTTGGTATCGCGTCCCGGGAATGTCGGCTTGATCTTCGCTGGCTGATTGAAAACAACCTTGATCGTGATCTGCTCCTCGTCCTTCGGCTTGCGGCCTTCCGAATCCTCCAGCAGCACTGTCCAGACATTGCTGTCGGCGACGACCATGGTTGCTTCCATGATCGCATACGCAGGCTGCGAGATCACCGCAGATTCAGCACCAGACTTTCCATCGCCAGTGTTCTTTGTCGACGATGCCGCAGTGGCCGAAGGAGTTAACGCAATCGTTGTCAGATCCCGAGACTGCAATTCGGCTTTAGCCACGGGCTTGTTCAGATACAGTTTCAGGGTGACCGTGGACCCTTCCGTCACCGTGACTCGCATGACATCTTCGATCGTCTCCTGAGATCGCCCAGCCCAGGCTGGCGGAGTGATCACGGCATCGACCTGCTCCAACTTCGGACGCACGTAGGTTTTGACATTGAAGGCCGGAGAAATCAACGGCGTCGCTGACTGACTTTCTGCTTCAGAGTAGAGCACTCGGTATGTGCCATCGCTGATGATCTCCTCCATGCGAGCCGCGAAGACCCCAGCGTCCACGGTCTCCGACATCGTCAATTGTCGAGTGATGCTTTTGGCGTCGGTAAACTCCAGGACCGATTTGGCAGGGCTGACTCCCGGGAAACGAGCGACAACGGTCAGGGCAGATCCAAGTTCAATCTCGGTGTCACCCGGTTCAATCACAAGTTCCGTCACTGGCGTCGCAGGAGCTTCGGCATTGCTTTCCGCCCGATCAAGCACCGACGACGGTTTCAGCAGATCTCGACCATATCGACTGGCGGCCATCACGCTGGACACCATCAACACGAACGACAGGAAGCTGAGCACCGTCCAGGCCGTCATCTGACGCCCCGGAACAACTCCCGACCAATCTCGATGCCGCGCGAGTTTGTCGGCTTCCTGAATGGCCATCGCGGCCAGCACAGAAGGGCGACGTCCTGCTCTATCGGCAACCTGCACAGCGGTGATAACGGCGTCGTTGACTTCGGGATCCGTCTTCTCGATCAGTCGAGCCGCCTCGGTGCGAGTTGGATTCTTGACCAGCAACCGCGCGAGCAGGATTCCGATGAGCGTTGTGCCAAGCACCACGGGGAACTCAACTCCCAGATATCCCACCTGAGGCGGCAGCCACATCGTGACGACAATGGCCGGAACCAACAGCATCAGCCAAAGCCCCGTCTGTCGACGAAGAATCCGCAGCTTCTGCAGTCGAGCTATGATTGAGCTAAGACTGCGTTCCAGAACTGTTCCGGTCATTATCAAACTCCCAACTTCGTTCCGCAGGCGTGGGCTCTACAATTGTCGCCGCAAAAGCCCTCCAGTTGCAAGGCGGAGATAGGAAGCAAGCTTGTTTTTGTATGTCCTGCCTGCCGGGCAGGATTCTTTTGTAGGTCCTGACTGCCGGGCAGGACTTTCGCCGCAAAGGCGAACCTTGTGTGCATGGTGCTTGATATGGTGGACGGATTCAGCTCTACGCGTGCACCCAAGTCGCGGCAAGCCGCGAAGTCCTCCTCGGCAAGGAGGACCTACCTGAATTC
>CAIXQV010000762.1 GCA_903921605.1 uncultured Planctomycetaceae bacterium
GTTGATGATGCGAACACCCTTCTTCATCGTGGCGATACGAGCCGCGTTGATGATGCCGCGAGTTTCATCGGTCAGAGGCGTATGAACTGTCAGGTAATCACACTTCTTGACGATTTCATCAACATCACGAAACAGAGTGATCCCCAGTTCCTTCGCCTTCTCTTCTGACAAGAATGGGTCGTAGCCCAGTACATTCATTTCAAAGGCCGCCGCGCGTGATGCGACGCTGAGTCCAATTCGACCGAGGCCAATCACCGCCAGAGTCTTGCCGGCAAGCTGTGTTCCCTGGAACGACTTGCGATCCCACTTGCCTGACTTCATGCTGGCATGAGCCGGCCCGATGTTACGAGATAGCGCGAGCATCATGGCGAAGGTATGCTCAGCAGTGCTGATCGTGTTACCGGTTGGCGTGTTCATCACCAGAACACCCGCGCGAGTTGCGGCTTCCAGATTGATGTTATCCACACCAACGCCAGCTCGTGCGATACACTTCAGTCGTTCCTGACCTTCCAGAAGTTCGGCGGTCAGAGTTGTTCCGCTGCGGATGATGATCCCATCCGCCGTCTTCAGCTCTTCGCGAACCTGAGCGGGAGTCAGACCACTCTTAACGACGACTTCGATACCTTCTGTCTGTTCCAGAATTTTCAGTCCGGCCTTGGAGAGGCTGTCTGTAATGAGAACTCGATACACGATTTGAAACTTTACTTCAGAGACAGGAAATGGTGCTGCAGGGGTCTGGGTCGCCCAGCAATCTGCGGAAGCTCCGCAGGGGCGAGACTCTAATGGATCGACCACAAATCACAAGACGCGAACCGAGGCTGCCGCGTTCGGCCTCGGTTTTTTGGCCTCTCAATTTCGAGGATAGACCGCCCCATTCACCAGCAAGGGCATAAATCACCCAGTCTTCTAGGGATATGTGACTCCGGATGGAGGCTCTCTCGGAGCCGGATTCGCTTGCCCAAACGCCCCGTCCTTGTTGGTTGTCGCTCTGCGGGGATGCCGAGTTGGTCGGCAGCAATGAGTGCTCAAGGTCTGCGCGTCGGTCGATCTCACCGGAGCGGTTACGGCCGGTCTCCAGACCGAGCACGTTGTTGTGGCTGGTCCCAGTGTTGCGGCCGGTCTCCAGACCGAGCCACCCCAGGCCGTTGCTGCATCCGGTCTCCTGACCGAACCCCTCACCGTCGGCAGCACGATCTTCGTCGATCTCCCGGAACACGGCATCTCCGCCGACTTTACGGTCCGCGAAATTCGCCCCTGCCCGACACCAATGGCTGGCGACGGCTACCTCGTCACCACCAAGTTCATCCACGAGAACGCCGAAATTCTGGACCTGCGGATTGAAGGCTCCGGCGAGCCCATCGGCACAACCGCCAGCCATCCGTTCTGGAGCGAAGACCGGCAACAATTCGTGGCCGCCGGGGAACTGCGAATCGGCGAAAACCTGCTCCTCGCTGACGACACAACTCGCCGCGTCGAATCAATCACGCTTCGCCCAATCCGCGAAACCGTATACAACATCGAAGTCGACGGAGAACACGTCTTCTACGTCGGCAACGACGGCGTGCTGGTGCATAATAGTTGCAGGAAGTACGTTTACGTGATCAAAGACGCGGCTGGAAAAACCGTGTATGTTGGGATCACTAATAATCTCGCGATTCGAAAAGCTGCACACATTTTGTCGGGCACATTACGTAAAGGTGACGAGATGTTTGCGATCACAAACAAGATTAAGCATGGCGCTGCGAGAACTCTTGAGTCCAAGTTGCTCCACAATGCTTTGAAGGAGGCTGGTGCAAAGGGACTGTTCAAGAACTATCATCAGATTTGGTATCAATTGAAGCAGGCAGGTCTTCGTAATTCGAATCGTGGGCGATTGAGTGATCGGTGGGTTCGGTCCGACGTGTTTCAACATATCATTCCGGACCAACTTGTGAAATAGTGTTGGTTTGATGATCAAAGGATGGGCTATATGGCAAAAAAGAAAGCAAGTATTCGTCCGACAGGATCCCCGCTGGTGTGGAACCAGCAAGTAAAGGATAGCATTTGGATGTCGTATTTTCTGATTTGCAAACAGATTCGAGAATACCACAACGACGCACATGTCGAGTCCGTCACTGGTATGATCGGCTACATAAGCGTTTTGCGATCTATAATCGAACGACAACCGATTTGGCCTCGGAACGCTGAATTTGAAAAGGCTGAATTAGGAAAATGGTGCGCGAAAGTTCGGCGTGATTTTGATGTCGCGGCTAAGCAGGTTCCCGCCAGTTACCGTGATGAGTTCAAGGCAGCGGTTAACTCTGATCTTGATTTTCTTACAGAGTTCATGGATCGCAAGAAAGACCCAGACAGAGACGTTTAGTAGAAAGAGGCAACATGGGCGCAACTGGTGTTCGACCATTTGAAAATGACGCCGCAATCGACTGGTTGGCAAGGGCTGTAACGAAAGACCTCGGGACAGCAATCGATTCCGCGTTCAGGAAGCTTGAGCCAACATTGAATCGTCAGCCTGGGGCAACTGCAAGTGCGCACGCTGTCGCCGCAGCCGCTTTGCTAGCCTTGGCAGTAAAACACAACTCAAAAATCAACGCTTTGCTGAAGTCGCTTGGAACGTCAATCACTAGCGTCGCAGCTGTCAGTACTCCGGAGAGACTCAAGGCGGCCCGGAATGCTTTAGTCGTTGTGTCATCTGACAGGAGTCGATTATATCTGGAATGGGAGGACAGCGGACTGCTGAAAAAATGGCAATCGCAACTAAAGGCGATCGATGCAGTACTGGCAAAGGCAGACCTCGAAGGCTGAATTGCCCGTTCCATTCTTCAGGACGGCATTATTTAGGTCAGTACCAGTCGGGTTCGCTCCGTACAAATGAGTTTCGCCGCTTCTTTCCTGTGGCCTTGCAGTCATCGCAATTGTGCTGTTAATGCTTGCCCGGTTTCTCAATCGACGAGACTCCGGACACTCTCGTCCCGAGCCGCTGGGGGGGCACAGCCTGAATAGGCTGTGTTGCGAAGGAACAAGGAGCACGGGTTGGAATGTTGAATTTTCATGACATGCTGACTTCGGGATGAGCGTTCTCACAGCAGCTGCTCGTGCCTGCGGCAGACTCGCACCGCGTGGTATTGCCACCCAGCAGGGATTCATGTCCGTCGAGCCGCAGTCGGACAAGAATGTCCAACCTACATTTCACGCTCTTGATAACGCAACTCCCTCCGGTGAGACCGACCGACGCGAGTTTCCGGCCAGCCCCAAACTTCTCCGGTCACATCGACCGACACGTCGAAATGATGGGACAATGAATCCTGCCGCTGAAGTCTATTGGGCAGCCACGCGGGGACGAATTCCGACTATCACCTATCGCTTTCAGGATTCGATTAGGTCCATAAACATGGCGGCAGATGTTGAGGCGCCATGGCGATCTCCGTTCACCAATACGCGACGTGCTTTAAAAATAGCCTGCTGCGCACAGGGGAAAGATCCGAGCGGCGACGGAGTCAGCTTGTGGTTGCGGGAAGCGACGGGGAAGCAGGCTAGTGAACTCACGTTAAGGCCAGACGCTCAATCGTGTGAAGTTCTGCAGGCTCCAGATGGAAGTCGAAGAGATCGAGATCCAATCGCATGTGCTCGGCGTCGGTGGTTCCGGTCAGCGGTAGCATTCCCACATCGATCGCAAATCGAAAAACAATCTGGCTTACGGTCCGACCGTGGCGTTTGGCGATCTGAACCAGCTCAGGTCGCACCATCACATCTCGATTGCCCGTCAACAAAGAAAAGCCCTGGTAGATTATGTCGTTCGCGGCGCAGAACTCGCGGATGAGGCGATCCCATTCACGGGCTGCATAACATCGGTTCTGGACGAATCGCGGGCGAATGCGTGCTCCGTGATACAAAGACTTGA
>CAIXQV010000763.1 GCA_903921605.1 uncultured Planctomycetaceae bacterium
AACCGAGCACTTGAGAACCCTTCGGAACGAGTACTGATCCAGCCAAATGATGTGGTGCTCGTCCGTTACACACTCGCTGAGGAAGTTGGCAACGTTCTCCTGAACGCATTCCAGATCAACTACCTGCTGGGCAGCGGAATCAACAACTGATCTTTCACGTCGCCTTCACAGCAGTAAATCATTCCAACAAACCCGCCGCAATACGGCGGGTTTGTTGCGTTTCTGCTTCGTCGGCACAGCATCCCGTTCCGCGCAGGTTTGGCTGAAGGCTCACCAAAAATACAGACCAGTCTACGAGGGCATTCAGTCCCCGTAACCACGGGCTATTCAAGCGTCGGCGCAGCGTCATCTGTTCCCGCCAGAAGCCTTTCCCGAAGTCGGTCACCAAGCTGATGCCCGGCTGCGTAGCTCTCAAAGGCCACGGCAACTTCCATCATATTTCTTGGTCGATAGCTGGGTTCTCGATCCAACATCCGATTTAGAAACCCCGCGATACTGAGCGGGATATCCGGACACAGACTCTGAATCTCGCGAACACTTGAATCACGAATTGCCATCATCAGCTTCAACGGACTTTGGCCAGCCTGCTGAAATGGCGTGACACCCGATAACAGCCGAAACGCTGTTGCTCCCAGTGAGTAAATGTCGGTAGCACAATCGACGTGATGAGAATTCGACAGTTGCTCAGGGGACATGTAGTCCAAAGTACCCAGAGTCTGTCCTTCTTCCGTCAAGGTGCTGTCGCAATCAGGTCCACGACTGATCGCCACGCCGAAATCCAGAATCTTCAACTGAACATGCCCATCCGGACTTAATGTCAGCATCAGATTGGACGGCTTGATATCGCGGTGAATGATCATCTGTTCGTGAGCTGCGTAGAAGCCAATTGCGGCTTGCCGAACAATCTCGCTCACCTCTGCCAGCGTCAGCGACTTTCCATTGGACACCAACGAGCCGACATCGATTCCCTGAATGATGGGCATCACAAGATACGACGACTCTTCAGTCGTCTCCGAATCAACATACTGCACCATCGCAGGGTGATTCAACCGACGAACGCTGCTGATCTCTCGCTGAAATCGAGCCTTCGTCTGGCTCCCGGATCGTGCCATATCCGGGAGCGTCTTCAGGGCATACTCCTGAAGACTTTCATGGTCCCGCACACGATAGACCACTCCCATTCCGCCTCGCCCCAGCGTGGAGAGGACGTCGTAGCGGCCAATCCGCACAGGGCTTACATTAACTCCCTCACCAAAAAGACTTCCGCGAAGGCCGCATTCCGCTGCTGATCGGAGTCGTGCTTCCACCTTTGCCACAAAATTCTGGTCGAGATCACTTCGGCAGCGGACCGCGGAACCAAACTCCGCGGCGATTTCGTCCATTTCCGCTTCAATAGCAGCCTTCGACTTTTGGCAGATCACACAGGGAGAATCCGCCACAGTGAGCGATGCATTTATCAGCATCGTCAGAAGACAGTCATGCGTGGTCGGTAGCCCACAGGAGCTGGATCCCATCGTCTTCAAAATCAATTCTCCTTTGAGCGTTCTACCAATACCCAAGAAATTCACGAAGTCGGGCTATCACTCGGAACCGAGCCTGACGAATTGCATTTGATGTCATACTCAAACGCACGGAGATTTCTTCGGAGGACAGGTTCTCGACCGTAGACAGCCAGAACGCCTGCCACGTCCTTTCCTCGAAGTCTCCTCGAATCATTTCCGCTGCACGCATCAGAACCTCACCACCGCCGTCCCTTCTTTCCGGTGCTGATTCTTCCCGAATCCAGTCGGGTATAGCATTCATTCTGACGATCGTGTCGGTTCCGCCAACAGCGTTCACACCATTGCGACATCGGTCAAAGTGTTTCGCGAGACATCGCCTCGTGATCGTCCACAGCCACCCACGGAAACTATGGTCCGGGCCAAACTGGAGTCGAGAAATCCCGGCATTAACTCCTTTAAAAACCTCTTGACAGAGATCGGCGGTATCAGCTTCCTGAAGGCCAGCTTTCCGACACCAAGCGGCAACGAGAGGTGTATACAAGTGCAGGAACGTTCTCCATGCAGTCGCCCCACCGACCCTGAGGTCGCTTAGCAGCGTCAGTGAAGTTGACCATTGTGATTCCATCAGACACCACGAGTGACCACGTTCCGCCAAATATGAATACCGCTTAGTATCCGGGCGAATAGCACTCTTCGTCCAACGACTTTAGCGTGTTCTCCCTCAGGAAAAACTTTCCAGCGCGAGCAGGCCGACAGAATGTGAACACCAGACTATGCCTGAGAGACACCGCGGGGGCCGACGGAGTGAAGTTCAGGCTTCTGAAGCCTGACCTTCACTGAGCTTCAAACTCCAGCGGAAGACGTTGCTATTCGCAGCCTTTGCTCTTACTCGGCCGGATCGATTTTGTCAGCAACTTCGGGGATTGCTGAAGCCTCACGGTCGCCGGCCTCGCCAACAGCACTCGACTGTCTCTGCTCACCTTCAGGCCGCCCCGCCTTTTGCGTTAACTCCTGCGACGGATCTGCCTGCGGTGCTTCCGCAGCCGTTGTCGCGGGTTCCACCGGTTCTGCTGCCGGAGCAGCCTGCTCAATCTTAGCGGCTGGTTCAATCAATTTGCGTTCCCGCAGCGTTTGGCCAAGCTGAAGCTTCCAAACACCGTCCTGATCTTTGAGCGTCACAAATCGATGCGTCACGCCGACAATTTCAACATTGATTTCTGAAACTGAAAGCTTCTCAGCAACTTTCAATTGCTCAGTCTTTCCTGTTCCCTTGTTTCTGAACCAGGCATACCAGACACCGTCTTTCGATAGTGCGGCAGACAGCAACGTCAACGCAGCATTGTCGTCCTGCACATCCAGAGCGATTTTTCCAGACGCCGACTTCGGTTCTTCTCCCGAATCAGTCACCTTGACTTCAACGTCATATTTTCCCGGAGTAAATGTGCGCGACGGGGTCCACTTCAACTGCCCCGTAACCGCATCAATCGACAAGCCTTCCGGCGCTCCTGCACCCAGCGAATACTTCAAAGACGCAGTCGGACCATCGTCTGTCGCCGTGGCTGTCGCCGCAAATTCTCGCCCAATCACAACGATGGCTGATTCGGGCAGCGTCAGCACTGGAGGCTGATTATCACTCTTAATCGTGAACTTCACCTTAGAATTCAACTTGAGTTCTGGATTGCCAGACTGAGTCAACATCACCGTCGTTGCGTATTCTCCTGCTCCCATCGTCTCCGCGGGCTTCCAGGAAAATTCTCCGGTTGCAGGATTGATCGACATGCCTTCCACAGGTTCCGCGAGCGAAAACTGCGGCTCGCCAAGCTCCGGATTGAAACTCTCCGCTCGCACCGTGAACTTGACTTCTTCGCCCGGCTTAATCGTTTTGTCGCTAACACCAGCCAGACGCGGATTCCACGTCTTTGGCGGCGACGGTATCACGAAGACTGACCCTTTCACGAAGTCCGCATACTGCTCCAGTGTCTTCTCCTGACGATCCCACGCCACAGGCAATAGCTCAACTGTGGCCTTCTCCGGATGCGCAGCCGCTTTGGTTCCGCTGAACCCTCGTTGCACTTTCCACGCTGATCCGTCAACAGATTCAACTCGCAATAACTCCCGTTCAACTCGGACCAGAAACGGCCGGAATGGATCTTCGATGATGATCGACTCGTTCGGCACAACACTGATTTCAGCAGCACTCTCGCTAATCCCGCTCGTGATCGTCGTGCGGGGCTGCAG
>CAIXQV010000764.1 GCA_903921605.1 uncultured Planctomycetaceae bacterium
CGGATCGCTGCGAACCGCGTGCAAGAATAAGAACTCCCACAAGAGCAACCATGCTTATGAAGCCACGCCCTGAGGCCAGGCGTGAACTGCTCAAACGAAGAGGCGATAACTAAGTGCCATTCGTCGATCTCACCGGAGCGGTTAGGGCCGGTCTCCTGACCGAGCCACCCCACGCCGTTGCTGCATCCGGTCTCCAGACCGAACCACTCACCCTCGGCAGCACGATCTTCGTCGATCTCCCGGAACACGGCATCTCCGCCGACTTCACCGTTCGCGGGATTCGCCCCTGCCCGACACCAATGGCTGGTGACGGCTACCTCGTCACCACCAGGTTCATCCACGAGAACGCCGAGATTCTGGACCTGTGGATTGAAGGTTACAACGAACCTATCGGAACAACCGCCAGCCATCCGTTCTGGAGCGAAGACCGGCAACAATTTGTGGCGGCAGGGGAACTGCGAGTCGGCGAAAACCTACTCCTCGCTGATGAAACAGCTCGCCGCGTTGAATCAATCACTGTTCGCTCCACTCGCGAAACCGTATACAACATCGAAGTCGACGGAGAACACGTCTTCTACGTCGGCGAAGATGGCGTGCTGGTGCATAATACCTGCGACTGGCGAATGTGGGAAAAGCAAGCTGGTAAATACTTTAGGAGACAAGGTTATGATGTGGTCGGTAGTATCAGAAACGCGAGTGGAAATGGGATAGACATGGTATTACGCAACCGAACGACCAAGGAAATCTTTGTTGCTGAAATCAAGGCACGCAGTCGGCGTTGGGGAGGCCTCTCACCACTTCAAAAACGTGGGGCCGTGGCCAACGCACAAAGGATCCTTGGCGAACTACAAAGCCAAAGCGGAAATTGGGCACCGCATAATGTGCTCCCGGGTTCTCAACAGGCAGCAGATGTTCTGAGGGATGCATTGAATCCGAGAAACAAGAATGTCGTATTTGGTGGTGGTTTTGTTCTTAGAGTCAATGAATTGATGAGAGCACTTCGAGTAACACCATGGAAATAGAAACGCTTCGCCGCAATCGAATATCATTCATCGAGAGGGATTTGGCAAATCCGAACTACCACAACCTGGAAGAATCCAGGACGGATGTTGCGGCTGGCCTCGCCGGCAAGGTGATTAATAAGAGCCGTCGATGTCGGAACGGCGTAACCTCAGTGCAATTCATTCGCGGAGGCTGTTGGGGGCTTGGTCAATACCTGATCGAGTCTGGACAGTTAAAGCTGTGGAAAGAAGATTTGTCTGGCTGGGCAGACTATTGGCTTGGCTGCCGTTTCACAGTACTTTCCGAGGCGATTGAACTGCTCGAACTTCAAAAGCTTGACAAATCGAATCGCCATGACACAGATTTTCCGACGGGCGTACGCTACGTCGCCAGTCTGGTCCTGCTGGGCGACAATGAACTTGCCGTGCAACTTCTGACACGAATCCTGCCGATCACCTGGACCCACCGATTCATCCGATATCAGTTGGATCATCTTTCAGTGTCTGGCCACGAATTGGGTGATCCTGTCGGAGAACGCCTGCCGAACTTCTATGACGCAGTGGGTTTGGAGCCTATGTTATTCCAGCTATTTGAACGTCGGTTTCATATCAATTTGAGCTTGCCCGGTCCCCCGCAGTTTGCTCCGCTGGGACCGTATTCACCAATCATTGAAGCGTGGGATGATCCTGTAACTGTTGGTAGGACTCTGAAGTGGATGTGTGATGACAGGATTCTGTCCCGCAAAGTCAGCCGACAGTGGATGATCTGCTACCCCGCCATATGGCGAGAATTTCCCGTAGACGTGATGACGGTTTACAAAGTTCGATCAGACTTGGGCCTTGAGACACCGACATTCTCTCATCCAGAACTTGTTACTCCCTTCTGTGAACTCCCCAAAGACGTGCCGAGGCTCTCCGATCCGCTACTGGATCAGGCTGCTGCGTGGGCAAAAGACCGCTATCCAGAACTCGCGGATGCCGTATTCTGAGTGATCATTGATCGCATAATCTCGAGGTTTGGAATTACCGGTATGTCAAACGATGACTCACCATCGGGATCAACTCTACAACAATGCCTTGTGCTGCTTGGTGCAACAGATACCCAAGCCTCTTTAGGTGCCCGACAAGATCCTCTGAATCCTGAGATGGATTGGAGATGGCACTTCCAGTCAAACGTTCGAGATCTTCCATGTAGCATCCAATCGGATCATGGTGTCGAATCTCCCTGGCAGTTGTTGCATGACTTGCAGCAACCGGGGCAGCAGGTCGGCTATTCGATTGCACTTCTGCCACAGGAGGAGAATGCATCGTTCGAATCGTCCGATAGAGTCTTCTCTTGGCCTGACGATGCTCCTCTCGACGTACGCGAATTTTTATCCGCGTTTGCGAATTGCTTTGCTCCAGACTTGTTGGCCTTTCATTTGGGCTATTTTCCGGAGGAAGAGGGTGAAGAAATCGTCTGCGTGCTGATGACGTCCGAAGCGGCATCCAAGATACGAGCATTGCTCGGGGACGAGTTTGAGAAGAACTTCGTAGCTTTGAAGGCAAATCGCAACGCCGCGAGGTTTCAGAGTCACAATTCCTAACCGAGGACGCGGCGGACCGCCCTGATTCTCCACAACAGCAGTCGGACAAGAATGTCCAACCTACATTTCAGGGTTTGACAACGCAACTCCCTTCGGTGAGACCGACCGACGCGTCGAACGACCTATTTTCCAGGCAGGAAGGGGTCACATTGGCGGACATCAGCTTACGGCACGCGGAAGGGTATGGGATC
>CAIXQV010000765.1 GCA_903921605.1 uncultured Planctomycetaceae bacterium
CCGGTGCTCTGGCCGCAGCGATGGCTGTGGCCGAAGGCGATTCAAAGGCCAAGGCATCAGCAGGACTTCGGCGAGCTCTTATCCGCCCCCTGCATGACGGAGAAATCCTGCCGCTGATTAAGCTACATCAGGATGCCGCGCAGGAGTACTCCGCTTTGGCGGAAGAGGCCGCAGCGTTGATCAAATCAGCAGGAACAAAAACGCCGGACGGTATGTCGGATTCGGATTATGCGGCGTGGATCGTCGTGGCGAATACGATCCTGAATCTGGACGAGTTCCTGACGAAGAACTGATCGCTCTTCAGGATCATTCGTTTAACGGCAAGCCGCAGGCGATTGCGTGATTTGCTGCAGCAATTTCGTATTGATTGAGTCCCATTGTTATCTCATCACGAGCTCGTATTGTTGGCTACTGACTCATGGCGTTCGGTTGCAGAATCGGCTGTGACCATGCGAGCAATCCGACCGGGCAAGCCAGATCTACAAATGTCGAGTTTATTCTTCCCGCGGAAAGAAATACTCCATCATCGCATACATCAGCACGCCCAGCAGAGCACCAATCGCGGCTCCTCGAAACTGCTGCAGGACATGGCGAGAGGGAGGAAGTATCGCGGGGGAAACAAAGAAGTGCCCGAGTATTAATCCGAAAACGACAAACGCCAGCATGGGAATCACGCTAATCTTCGCGCTGCCTGCTGCAGGTTCGCGGTGAGGTGTAAGATTCTCCGGAACTTCACGAGTGTCGGTGACGGTCGGCGGAGCATAGGGATTCTGCTTCAGTTCTATGGGATCTTGATTAACACGGACCTGAGACACATCATAAAGATTTTCACCACTCTTCAGTGTCTTCTCCTCCGGCTTTCGTCATCAGGTTCTTGAGCACAACAGCGTCGATGTCCTTGTTAATGTATCTGACGGAACCATCCGCGAACCCTGCTTGAGCACCTCCAAAGTGCCACGACGAAATCATACTGCTCGATCGTCCTTTGACAGGCCCCGGACCATTGACCGACACTTCACCATTGGATGAATCTACGTCTCGCGGATCGGTCCAGATGATCTCCGTTCCGCACGCTTCCAGTGTGAGTAGTGTGTTGGATGTGCCGTCTTTGATTTCGGAGATTGGCGACCTGCCTGCTGAATCAAAGATCGCTCCTGGCGACGTTGGCACAACATAAGACGTCAGGAAACGGCCCTGCGAATCATATTGCGACGGTCGAGACGGGCATTCGTAAGGCTGGATGCGTTTCCTCTGCAGGGCCAAATTCTGAGAACTGTCCCACGCCTGGTTTCGATCGTACTGCTCTGCCACTGCTGCCTGTTCTAAATACGGCAACAGACTGATGCGCCAGGAAACAGGTGGCGAGTCCAATGCGGCGGCCGGAAACGAACCATGGTCGTCATGGTAGTTATGCATCGCGAGCCCAATTTGTTTGAGATTGTTTTTGCATTGAGTTCGGCGTGCTGCCTCTCTCAGGGTGACGCTGGAGAGAATGAGTGAGATCAAGAATAACAGAATTAGTGCAATCACAATCCCTTCGTGAAGCCTCGCGGCTCCATCTATCGACCGCCGCCAGATTCTGACCGCCGCAACTGCGCTGAGAACTGTCAGCAGTCCCGGAAGAACCATCATGTATCGATAGGGCTCGTAGGTCTGACTCCCGTACTGAAAATAACTGCCGAAAACACAGAGCGAGATCACGCCGACCACAACCCATACCGTTGCCATCCACGGCCGATGGCTTGTGTATCTCGCCACAATCAGAGGCAGGATCATTCCAAAGATGGCAATCACCGCCAGACGAACTGGCGTCCAGTCCTGATTCGTCCAGATCGGCGGAGGAAATTCGTACATCGGTGCCTCACTACTGTGCCACTCTGTCCCATGCGGACCTGAGACAGGTCCGCCTACTGTAGGTCGATCTGTCCCAGATCGACATTCTCGCAACAACTACCTCAAAGCCCAGCCGAAAACTCAACACGGCATCAATCGCTCCTCGGCACCATCCGCGGATTCACCGAAGGCTACTCTTCCTTCCTGGGGTAAAAGTATCTCTTGCAATCTGTCCCATGCGGACCTGAGGCAGGTCCGCCTACTGTAGGTCGATCTGTCCCAGATCGACATTCTCGCAACTCCCCACCTCACTTCGGCGGAATCAATCTTACCGCTCTTAAATCAATCAACGCAAACGGAGGCTTCTCCGGAGCTGTGATGATCAACTGCCCGCGGCCTCGATGCAGATCGATCGTACCGGCCTGCCAGGTTTGATA
>CAIXQV010000766.1 GCA_903921605.1 uncultured Planctomycetaceae bacterium
GACACGGAGGGCTGACGCCCTGCCGCTCGCCTTTAGTTGAACAACTTCCAGACTGCCGAGAACACTCCGCCGGGATACACCAGATAAGCGATATATCCAGCGGCAATAGCGGGGCCGTAGGCGTAGTCACGCTGACCGCGAATCATCGCGATCAGCGCGAGCACACCACCGGCGACAGCCATCCAGAACAATGAGAACAACAACCCCACAGGGCCCAGGATTGCTCCAATCCCGGCAATCAGCTTGGCATCACCACCGCCGAATTTGGCGAATCGAAACAGTGCCAATCCAATCAGAAAGCCCAGCAGTAAACCACTCAGCACCGTCCACCATTGAACCCCGCCCCAACTGAATCCCGCCGCTGTGATTCCAATGAGAACCAAAGCCACCGAGATCCAATCCGGAATCTCCCGCGTCCGCAGATCGCACCAAGTCGCGATCAACAAAAGCACCACTGGCACAATGAGTATCAGGACATCCAAGACCCATCACTCCTCGGCGAGCGGCTGGGCGTCAGCCCTCCGTGTGATTCGCAAAGATGCCGTTGGCCACGCTCTGGCGGCCAACGGCACGCATGACGACAAAAGTACCAATCACTATGGATTGTTCTCGAGAATCAACCCGCCGAAATTAGCAGCGGCAGGAGTTGTGGCACCACCGAGGACGTTGTTGCCCAAGCGGCCTTCATTTGAGTTCCCTGCAATCCCTGCGACATCCAACTCAATTGGGTTGGCGGCAGTGCCGGCTGTTGTTTCGATCAATTTTCCCGAAAGCATTGCCCCATTA
The DNA here is from genome assembly GCA_903921605.1 of uncultured Planctomycetaceae bacterium. The sequence continues at coordinate 787 of CAIXQV010000766.1, forward strand.
TCCTCGGTGTGTGCACCGGGAATAATCGTCGCGACAGCCGCGATCAAATCGCTGGTCTTGTGACCAAACACTGAAATCGCAGCCGCACAGATCAGCGCCACGCCGGCGATGATCAGACCGTATTCAACCAAACCCTGACCTTTTTTGTTACCAAAGAACTTACGAAGCATTACGCCTCTCCTCTTCAATTTTGAAACTGTGAAATTTGAACCACTTCAACACGCGTTTTGGGCTACTCTTTTTCCGGAAGCTGGAGGCAACCCATTCCCAACTTTGTGCACTCAACGAACTCTATGATGAACATTTCTGTTCATCGAACTTCGGTCGAGCAGGAATGCTCAACCTACAGAAATCCCAAAGACAAAAGGCTCCGTTGCGACCACGCAACGGCAACGGACTGGTCGGACCTGTAGACCGCACGACAGCCGCAACGGAGTTCTCCTGTAACTCCAACATCACGCGGAACACCGCGTTGATTCTTTTTGACATGCAGAATACGAATGGGCTGACCAGTTGCTCGTGGTTCAATTGCGTCGCCGCATTAGCCGCAGGGCGTTAGCCCCCGGTTCTTTATCAGCAATGCTGGAGCGAGAACCGGACGCTAACGCGTTCCGGCTAATCAACTCAACACCCGCACTTAGCACCGGGCGGCTGACTTGAGCAACCAACAGCCTACGCCATCACAGGCGGACCGCGTGATGCAGCAGGGAGAAGTTCGCATTCCGGAACTGTCAACGGAATCAGACAAACGGAGTTCTCAACCCATTCCGGGGAGACTTCAACAGACACAACCGCAACGAACGTCAGTGGCTGAGCAAACAACTGACAGATTTCGCATTGCCGCTGATCATGAGAATTAGGCAGCGGCGCGTCAGAGTCAGGAGCATCCGATTGCGAATGCGATGAACCGCAATCTGCAGGCTTTCCACCAGACGCATGATGAGAAGCACAGCAATCGCCCGACTTCTTCCCGGAGGCATGCTGTCCACCGTCGCGATTGATCGCGACGCAGCAGGAGTCAGCGCAGTTAGCCAAATGCCAGGCAGAGCCGCATGTCCAGAGGACTGCGTACATCGCTGTCAGCAATGCGAGCGCAAAATGTCGGACCGAGCCGCGCATGCAGCTTTCTCAGTGTAAGGGAATTGAGCGGCCGACCAGTCGCTGGAGAAGATTCTCCGGATACTACGACTTGAGTCAAGCAGATCGTTGGCAAATCCTTGAATTCGCCGTGGGTTCCAGGATTCGTTGGTGTTGAGCCGCTGTCTGCCCTCACGAACGCGGCGCCAAATAGATGCCAACCGCGTGAAACGAGCCTGGCCATCAGGGACTGGCGCTGCTCACGCAGTTTGTACATTCCCCCTTGAGTAGGATCTCGCTGATGCGACCGATGCCGCTGGCCTTACGTCTTGAGAGTGCGGTGAATTCCATCGCGTCAAGGCATTCGACCCGGCCACATTCCGTGCAAACAAAATGCGGGTGACTGGACTTTTCCGGGTGCTCCGGGTCAACCGCTTCGAAACGCCAGACGTGATCGCCAAGCTCAGTCCGGGAAACAAGCCCCACTTCAGTCAGGTCGGAGAGATTTCGAAAGACGGTGGCTTTATCGAATCCCAGTGGGACAAGCCTGTCTGACAAATCCGCATGAGTCAGCGGTGCCGTGGCGGCTCGCAACAACTGCAGCGCCGCGATGCGAGCCGGCGTGGCTCGAACTCCGGCCTTCCGAATCTGCTTGCGGATCTCTTCTATTTCCTGCACGTTCGCACGACTTGATTTAGCGACCATACCAGCCTCGACCAGATGACAGGTGTGGAAAATTCGGAACCAAACAACACGTTCCTGCATTCTAATTGCATCTGACGCGAATTGCACGGAACATTCGACAGACCGATAATTGACATGGCTTCCGAATCATGATGTCCGTCGTGTTTTTGTGCCAGACTGCTTCAATCTCAGGCACGATTCTCCCAGCCAAAACAGAACGAGCTATGTTCTGATCGGCGTTGCCACCTCATACGGCCGCCTCACACGCGATCGGAGCCGGCTTTTCCACACAGTGATCGTCGAGGGCATAATTGTTGAACTGTACCATGTAGTGTTGCTGGAACCGTCAACCCCGTTCGACGGATCAAAGACGCGGCCGCCTGAAATCTGAAAGAGTGACACGTTGCGGACTCCGAAACTCTAAAGTTGATCTAAAAGTCCATCGCTACGCAGAGCCTCTTTGTTCCCGGCGGCATTTCCGGTGAACGATGAAGAGCCCTGTCGCTGTGAGTGGGATGCTTGTGGCCTTTCAGAAACACGAGGTCGTAGAGCGATGTCGAATGAATTGCCGCATCGTCGATGAATCGATACTCCGTGGCCGGGCCAAGGTATGTTGTTACGAGCCGCATATTGACGTTATCGATATGAAACTTCGGACAGGATCGAGTATTAACGATTTCAATCCGCAGTCGGAGCGTTTGCTGCCGGAACTGCACCAGAAAACTCTGCGCGAGCTCGATGATGTCACGTTTCAGGACCTCACATGCAACACCAACTTCGGCGAGGCCACAGGTCACGTGTTCATCGATCGTACGTCGCGTGGTCGACGCGCGATACTCATGAACGCGTCCGGAGCTGATCTCGACCGTGTCCACCGCCAGCGCAGGCCGTTCCACCACAAGGATGTCATCCCACCCCGCCTCGAATGCCGCTAGGACCTGCTCAGGCCAGGCAGTAACTGCGGGGTAAATTGCTCTCAGTACGACCATTCGCTTTCCTCTGCTTTTATTTCTGCAACGGTCTTGGCGTCGCGATCCTGCACTACTCATCGTCGGCCCAAGGGAACCCCGAAATCATCGCCTGCCGCTACTCATGATCTGTTCTCCACGCCGCCTTGTAGATTTTCTTCTGTGCATCGACCGGCGTTGTGTCCCAGTCGAGTTCGTAGGAGCGAGCTTCGGGGCGAAAGCAGGTGAAGAAGTCGAGCAATACACAACCTTTTTCGCCGGCTTCCACGATGTGGATGTTGTCGCGATCCTGAGTCAGCGCGGAGGACCTCTTTCGGGAAAGCCGCTGATCCTTCGTCTGTTGAATCAAAATCTCGTCGCGATGTGCCGCTTGCGTATTCAAGCTAAGCCCCGGTTCCAGATCTTCTGTTTCGACCAGCTCAAAATTGCGCACGCGAGCATCGCCTTCAGTCACGATCAGCACTCCGTTGTAGTAACGATGATCATGAAGACTGGAGACCGCGTGCGGTTCCATTCGAACTTGATACATCAGCACCGGCGGAAAACAGACACTCATGTCGATCTCCATGTCCTCACCAACCGAAAAGATTCGCCAGGGTGCCGGCGATCTGACTCGGTCCAGCAGGCGTCCCACTGTGTAAAGGTACGACTCTTCGTTCGGCATCGCTTCCCGCAAAAAGTCCTGAACGTCTTCCTGAACTTTGGAGACCATATCATGAGCTTCCAGGCGATCGACTATCTCAGAAATGGCTTCTTCGTATGCCTTCGAAGTTCTCCTGCTGAGTCCCATCAAAGTCATAGCCATCGACCAGCCAAGCCACGAACCGGCCCGCAGTTCGCTTCGTCGTTCAACAGCAATCCCTGCTTCCAGATGCTCCTCCCCGCTGATGCTATGACTGGCTTGCATATGGTTATTTCGCTTGCGGCAACGACACAAATTCTGCGGACTTCAGATGCCCGGCCCGTGATGCGCCGGCGATAATAAGCATCCGATCAAGATCGCCAATCAGGCGATGATGAATGCGAGATGTGGGCAGCCTTGCAGACTCAGACCAGCTCTCTGACTCCGCATTAAGCCGATAAACCTTCCCGTCCATTCCCGCCAGAACAAGACTGCCACCAACAACCGCGGCGGCTATTCCATTGCCGTTGGCCGGCATCCCGGGAACATCAGGACCTGTACTCCATTGCTTAGCGATCGGATCGAAGACATGGATCTTCGAGGAGATCTCTCCATCGGGAGTCAACCCACCGATCAGCCAGATTCGATTCTGAAATTCGATCACATCCAGTGCTCGTACAGGCGTCGGCTGAGTGACAGCCGTCCAGCCCGCCGCTTCATTCCTCAGATCCAGGACCAATCCATGATCCAGCCAAGTCCCTTCTTCGCCGCCATTCAGTGACCATCCGCCAAAGACATAGATGTGTTGACCATTCACTGCCGCGCGGTGAGAAGACCGGGGTTCCGGAAGATCCGGCAACTTGCGCCAGGTCGTGGTGATCGGATCAAAGGCAGAA
>CAIXQV010000767.1 GCA_903921605.1 uncultured Planctomycetaceae bacterium
GGCAAGTTGAGCGGCGATGAGATCCCGCTGTTTATGCGTGAACGTCTCGAGCAAACCGATACCAACAAAGACGGCGCACTGGACAAGGCCGAACTTGAAGCCGCAGCAGCTCGCATGAGCGAAGGTCGCGGACAGGGACGAGGCAAACGTCCTCCTGTTGAAGGCGAAGACGAGCCAAAGAGCGAAGAGAAGAAGTCCGAGTAAGCAGCCCGATAGACTTCTCAGCATGAAAGCCTGACACCTCAAGGTGCCGGGCTTTTTTTTCGACTTCGTTGACTGGCGAGCGGCAGGGCGTCAGCCCTCCGAGTACACCCTCACCCTGCGCTTCATGCGATTCCGCCTATCGTGCTTCCTATGACACCTCACCACATTGTGATCCCGTGGGAGTTGTCTAACTGCATGGCACCGGGGTCATTGCGTGGTCGCGACCAAGAGACATCGAAATTAGCAAACGCCTGATCCGCGACTCAGTTGCATTGGATTGTTATCCCGTTCTTAACGGCCCTGGGGAAGACGGTTTCCGTGCATGTCGTCGATGTCTGGATCACTCCGAATCTTCTTTATCGTGGTTTGCAGATCGTACTCTACACGTCGGAAAACGATTGTGTCATGTTCAAGTATGGCGTAGGCAGCGCGAGGATCTTTATCTCGCGGCTGCCCCACCGAGCCAACCGTAATGATTGTTTTTTCGCTTCTTGGCAATTCATACGGTACGTCGTTTTGGGGTTCTTCGAATTGCCAGCCGTCTCGCGAGCGTCGAAAGATCCCGGGAATGTGTGAGCCGCCGCCAATAAATGCGTGTTCTTGTGAAGCGACCCAACGATCAAGCTTGGACGGACAGTATATGTCTTCGGGGAAAATCCAATCATGGGTATTGTGAGGCGCACCGTGGAAAAACAAAAACCCATCACATGTGTACTCGGGACCATATGTCTGCAAGGTTCGAAACAATCCCGCTGAGTCCGTCGCATCATTGAATCGTCGTCGTGTTCTTTCAATAAATCCGTTCAGTGCAGGATTCCATTGATCTGGATCGTGCTTGAGGATCGCCGCGTCCATCGGCCCAGCAACAACCGATTTCCAGGACGCCGATCTTCTAACGCATTCAGTCGAATCTGGACCATAGCAAACAATGTCGCCCAAACAGACAACGTCCCTGTCTTCGGTTTGCGACAGGACAGCGGTCAATGCTTCGAGGTTACCGTGAATATCACTGATGATGGCAGGCATCTGTTTACGGGATAACGACTAGCGTCACTGAACGCGGCGAGTGATGCTTGTAAGTTCAAAACGGCACCGAGCCGCGTTCCGGTGCATACTTTTGTTTGCAGGTTCTCTTGTACCGAACCTGCTGTGCTGTATTCACCACTCAGTAACATACCATTGCGGCGCAATTTGAGTTGTGAGATAACCTGACGATCTGGGATTTGATTTGTCGTAAAGAAGTCCGCATGGGTCGATCAACGACTCACCAGTCACAAATCCAATCGTGCCTTGACTGGATTCATATTGGAAGTCGTCATCCAGCACATAGTCAATCCAGTAGAGCCCAACACGACGTGGAAATCCCTCCGGCTTTTGGCCTCGATACGCTTGTGCGATGAGCTCATCAAAGCTTGACTTGCTGAAGTAAAAGCGGATTGAAGCCGGCCAGTGCGTGGCAGCGCTGGAGAACATTAACGTCAATATAGCCGGAAAGACCACCCAGTTCAGCAATGCCCGCCTGTGTCCGCCGGCCGACTTGTTTCGCAGCGATGCAACAAGACGAAAGCAGTACGCAATGGAAAGGCCGAACATCACAAGGGAAGCAAAAACCACTGCAAGGAAATTAGCCTCGGGCAGCCGACTGTGTTGTTCAAGAATCAACGTCGCAATACCTGCAGCGAGCACATGCTCCGCAGCAGATGGATGATGGGTTGGATTAAGCTCGCCCCCAACGCTCATTGATGAGTCCTGTAGATGCCCGCGAACGACCACGCTAACCCGGTGGCCGCGAGTGAGCATCCATTTCAAAAAAACAGTTTGGCCACTCCGGCTTAACCTTTAGTTCTGCGCACCTAGGTTTCAGGCCAGTACTGTGCGAGGAAACGCTCAAGTTCCTGAATTCGTGGTTCGTTCCAGTAGATCCCAACAAATCCTTTTTCAATCCAGCTGGACTGAATAGAGAATGTTACGACATTCGGCTCAATTAGAAATCGATCGATTTCAGTGCGGGAGTAGAAGGCTACGCTGTCCGGCTTGTCGGATCTCCAGAGTCGTAGGCCATCAAGGTAGAATGCTGCGTGAAATGTAAAAGGGGCCAGAAAGTATCGCAATGCTCGCAGCCATCCGACTCCAGCTCCGAGCACAGAAGTGGCCATGATCACACCAAACACGTAGTTGCGCGATATAAGTATCAAACAACTCAGGAGAAAAAGAAAAGGAAGTATGACCGCAAAGACGATCATGCTGAGCTTGGCTGTGCGATGATTGCTGGGATCGACGAACGCCAGCAGGCTTTCTGATGGGACGGAATCAGGATCTGCCTGTTCCAGAGGAGCAGGCATCAGAGGTAGATATGGATTGTCCATCTTCAAGCAGAACGACTGCGGTCGCCCAGTTGCGACGAGCGACGCTGTAAAGTGTGAAAAACGAACTGCCGCAACTCGCCGCGCATCGCTTTGCTCGCTGGCCGGCTTTGAGACTGAACCTGGCCTTAAAGTTATCGACTGCAATCACTGATCTGAAGCACGCACGCCGTCAATCATCCAAAGTATACCGCCGTCATCTCTCAAGCCAATCGTAAACATGTCATTCACTTTAAACCACATCACTTCCCGCGGAAGAAGTGCAATGGTTATTTCACGCGTTTCCAGTCCCCTGAATTCGTCTGACTCCAGGAGTTGTCTCACTGAAGTTTCATCAAGGGATTCGAGTTTGAAGGTGAGTTGGCGAATGGTTTCGGCGGTAGATTCCGCGTCTCCATAATACATGAAGTGCCGCACGATTTGATACGCAGATGTAAATCGCAGCCCAACGATCAAACTCCCAAGCAACGCCACAATGGCTGCGAGTCGTGTCAGCCGAGGCCAACCAGGTGCGGTTGAATCCATGGATCGCATCCCCAATTCTCGATTGCCCGCGAACGACCGCGATTACCCGGTTGCGGCGAGTGACGCTGTAAAGTGCAGGAAACGAACCACCGCAACCCGGCGTGCATTACATTGGTACGCCTGTCATGGCGTATGACTTGTGGGGTGAAAGTCCCCTGTACGAGAACGAAGATCTTTTGGAAGGCAGCATACCAACTGTGACTCCGATCGAACAAGTACGAGACGAGGGCAACTGCGGGGAGGTAACGAACC
>CAIXQV010000768.1 GCA_903921605.1 uncultured Planctomycetaceae bacterium
TCCCAGCGACATCCAAATCGGTTCAAGCCGCAACGCGCAAAAGCCCACATGAGTAGAACTAGCCGCTGTTGGCACCAGCAGATTCTCAACATCGTTTGGAAGCAGTGTTCCGTAGGGAATCTGATAAGGCGGAACGGGGTTGTAGAACTCGCCGGAATGCTTTCCACCGAAACGCGGACCTTCGTGATAGGTTCCATGGCAGTTGTTGCCGTAGTCTCCCATGGCGATGGAGTCGGGATGCCGGATTGCTCGAGCATCCCCTGGAGCATGTTCGCTGTCTCGCTGAGTAAACACGCGGCGTCCAATCATCCGGCGAGCTTCACGAACATAAAGCTGAGGCGACAAATGGTTGGTCTCGGTAAATTCATCTCGACACCAACCCCATTGCTGAGCTTCGCCGCGAAACTTTTCCGGCACGGCTTCGTCGTTCTGAAGAAAGTACAATAGTCCGACCTGGTCTCGCAGATGTTCAGTGTAAATCTGGTGTCGTTCGTTCGCCGTTCCGTTTGGCCACTTCAGGTTCTGCCCCGGCAAGGAGAGACGAACGAGTCCGCCGGACACGTCGTTGATGTCGTACTTTCCATTCGGCAGCGGTGGCTGGTGAGCCTTGAAAATGCATCTTCGGGGATAATCGAAGATCTTGTCGATCTGGCCGGATTCGAGGGCCATAAGAACTTCGGCGAAGTCTTCTCGTCGATATCCAGCAGGTGCCTGCGGGGTGATTCGATTTGCGGGATCCTGAGTCATAATGAAACGGAAATTGTAAGCCTGCAATTGGTCATCGGGTTTTTCGGGAGCCAGCGTTTCGCCGTACTCGCCCTGCCCTTCTCGCCCGGCTCGCCATGGTACTCCGGCCATGGCCATCAGATCGCCTTCGTAAGACGCATCGATCACGATGTGAGCGTTGATCGTGACTTCAGCACCCTTGGCGTCAGTGAACGTCACGGACTGAATGCGAGATCCGGCAGAGTTCATTTCAACAGACTTCAATACATGTTGATGGAGGACTCTGATCCTTTGCCACTCCGCCAGCATCTGCTCGAAAACGGCAAGGTTGACTTTGGGCTCTGCGAAGACTCCTCCTTCGCAGTCCTTTAGCTGCTGTGAATCCGGGCCATGAGTTTTCTCATAGTGTTTCTGCACGCGCTGTGCGAAATCCAGAAATGCACCGGAAAGGCTTTCGCGTGAATGATAGTCGGTATGCGACAGCCCGCTTGTGACGAGGCCACCGATGCGAATCGTAGGCTCAACCAGCAGGACCTCATGTCCCTCCGTGGCCGCCGCGACAGCCGCAGAAATTCCCGCTGGCGTGGCTCCATAAATCAGAATGGGAGTAACGGATGAGGTCTCGGCAAAACTTACCGGCAGCTGAATCAGGAATAGAGCAGCAATGACGATTACCGTCTTGTGGCAGTGCCGTCTGGAATAAATTGCTGAGCTCATGAATTGCTGTTTCTCCATCTCTGATTCTGGAGTTGCGATGACAGACGCAGGAAGATTTAGCCGTTCAGCGGTTCTCGCGAAAGTAGCCAGTCACTTGGGATTTGCTTGGCACCCACCGCACAACTTACGATCGAACCAACAATTGCGCAGTTCGTGTCAATATCTCCGAACACTGACGCGGTTGTCCAAAGTGCTTCTTCAAAGTCTGTCAAATTTCGTTGCGCCGCCCAGAGACAGAAAGGGACAGTGTCCTGAGACAAGACCTGTTCTCCGCAACCAAGATTTTTTGCTGCATCCCGTGGGAGCGTTTTCGGAGACAGCGCAGAGGCCTGAAGGACGGCATCTCTTGTTTGTGATTCCGGCACGAACGGTAGTAGAGATTCGATCAGATTGCTGCCGTTGACCTTTATAGACTTTTCAAGAAACCAGTTTGTTACCAGAGAAGATGCGACGGCCACCGCAATGGCCCCTGCTCTCCCTTCAAGATGAGCATGGGTGACCTGAGCACTGAGATCAGCCTGCTCTGCAGATTTCTCGAGGTCATCGTAGAACCAGGCTCCGAGTGGACCAACACGCATGGCCGCTCCGTTTCCCATCGATCCGGCGCCGCGAAATACTTTGCCCGCGGCCTCCTTCCAGGGGCGTCCCTGACTGATGTCTGTCAGGATCTGATGAGCGCCGTGGCCGTAGCCTCGGTGAGGATCAAGAACGTATTCCTGAGCAAATCTTCGAGCAAGTTCGTCTTGATCGATAAATCCATTCAACTCCAGAAGTCGTGTTACGGCGATTCCCATGACTGTGTCATCGGTGAAGTACCACGAGGGAGCTGGAGTTTCGCGACTCGAAACACACTCGGGATGAAGCTGGAGCATTGTTCCAAACGCATCGCCAATGGAGAGCCCATTCAAACTCAGTCTTGCCAATTGAGTTCGTTTCGCATGGTCGTCCATGAGGCACCCCTGGAGTTAGTTCGTGTAAAGAGCTCTGGCAATAAAGTTTCTGGCCACTCGAGGTTTGGGCACCTTTCCTCCGAACCAACTGCGGATATCTTCCTGCAGCCCGATGCCATGCATAAAGTTGTAGAGTGCTTTATTCAGTGCCTGCCCAAGAGTGTCATGATCGACGCCGGTCGGGTCAATGAAGCCGATGTCGTTTTTGGCGAACGTCACCGGGGGAAGAGGAATCAGCGTGACTCCATAGTCCTCCGGGTTCTTTCCGACGGGCGAATGAACGGTGCAGGTAAATCGGTGGAAGAAGCCGCTCTGGATACAGCCTTCCTCAAACAATTGGCGAACATACTCCAGTGCATCAACCGTGTCCTGCACCGTCTGAGTTGGAAAACCATACATCAGATACGCATGCACCAGAATTCCGGCATCGCTGAATCCGCGAGTGACACGAGCAACCTGCTCGACGGAGACGCCCTTCTTCATCAGATTCAACAGTCGATCTGAAGCGACTTCAAGGCCTCCAGAAATGGCGATGCAGCCGCTGTCGGCCAGTAACTGGCAGAGTTCCGGGGTAAATGACTTTTCGAATCGAATGTTGCCCCACCATGAAATGGCGACTTTGCGACGAAGTAACTCTTCGGCAAGTGCTTTCAGCCCTTTGGGCGGAGCGGCTTCATCGACAAAATGAAAACCCGTCTGACCTGTTTCAGCAACGATCGTCTCAATGCGATCGACAAGTGTCTCCGCAGCCGCCGTGTCGTATCGTGAAATATAGTCGAGAGTCACGTCGCAGAAACTGCATTTCTTCCAATAGCACCCATGAGCGATGGTGAGTTTGTTCCATCGACCATCAGACCACAGTCGATGCATCGGGTTCAGCATATCGAGCGTTGAAAGATAACGGTCGATGGGCAGGCCATCCCAGGTTGGAGTGCCAACGTCGGCAAAAGGCACATCCGGCTCAGCGCAATTGATGTAACGAACTTTCGCAGGTTCGTCGTCGTTCTCTGCACTCCGCATGTAAGTGCGAACGAGTTGACTTGCCGGTCGTCGGCCCTGAAGAAAATCCAGTAACGCCAGCAGAGGACGTTCGCCATCGTCGAGAGTCACAAAGTTGAAATAGTCAAAGACGCGAGGTTCGGATAACTCGCGAAGCTCTGTGTTGGCAAATCCGCCGCCTAGTGCGATCTGGATTGTGGGGAATCGTGATCGAATTGCCTGTGCGATGCGGAAAGCCGCGTAGACCGTTCCTGGGAAAGGAACGGTGATCAGCACAAGATCCGGCCTGTGCCGATCGATTGCCTGCCGTGTCAGATCCTGCAGGAACTCATCGACAAGATTCAGAGGAGCAGCCAATGCTTCCGCGAGAGGATCAAAGGTTGGCTGACTCTGGGCCAGCGATTCTGCGTAACGGACAAATTCGAATCTGGGATCGATCGCTTCTCGCAGGACATCAGCCAGATCGCTCAAGTAAAGAGTTGCGAAGTGGCGGGCTCGATCCTGAACTCCCAGCATTCCGAACGCCCACGCCATTGGATCGTCGCTAAACTCCTCATCCGCAACGTAGACATCGAGCGAATCGAAGCGTGATCCCTCTGGCAGAAAGTGGCGACTGGCGATCCGATGGGCGAGCGTGGAATCTCTGCCCTGCAGGAAAGCGATTGTCCGATCGATCGTCGAATGATACTGATCGAACTGCTTAAGAAATCGATTGACTCCCGGAGTTCGCGACTGCTCATCAATGAGCAGAATGCGGTCGCGAACAGAGGTTAATCCGTCTGAAGATAGCAGCCTCAGCACGAGAGCCAGCGCAAGATCTTCCTGAGCGGCATTGATACCCTGTGAACGCAGAAACCCCGTCAAATAGGCCGTTGACGGGTACGGCGTGTTCAGCTGCGTCATCGGCGGAATGACAGACAGCACTCGCACTGATGACAAAGCCATGCCTAGATCATGTCCAGCTTGCGGTGTCGTCGTGAAGGGGGCTTTGCGCATTCGGCACAGATGCCATGCACTTCCAGGCGATGTCCACTCATGCGGAAGCCGTGGTCCGCAGCAACTCGTTCCAGGACAGCCGAGATTTCCTCGTTGCGAAACTCCACGAGCTGCTGGCACTTTTCGCAGATGAAGTGATCATGCTGAGGGTACCCGTAATCGTGTTCGTAAACTTCACGATCGTTCGAGCGGGCTACTTTACGAATCAGTCCTGCCTCTTCGAGCGAACTGATGGTCCGATAAATTGTCGCTCGACTTACGCGTCCACCATCGCGTCGGGGCTGAGTCAGTCGCGCGACGATCTGATCAGAATCGAAATGCTCATGCTCGGCGAAGATTTCGCGAACGATTGTTTCGCGTTCCTGTGTCAGGCGTTTTCCCTGCGTTGCCAGGTACTCACGAAACTTTTCCACAGGCGAAGCTGCGACTTCCTGACGATCGAACTCGTTGACAGCCAGATCACTCACTTTGAACCTCAGAGAAAACGCCGAACCGATAGACCGACCTGAGCTATTCCGTAAGATGAGTTCAGGCGGTTGGGCCGTGCGGTATTGGGATTACACACAGCAATCGAGTTCAGTTTGGCGAGGATTTTGCGAAATGTCACTCGCGATGCCAAAGAAGCGGCTCTTTTCTGAAAAGCCGTTCTTCAACAGCACCCAAAATTCGGTCAAACCGAAGAATCTTCGTCTTCGAGGCTCTGCAACATCCGCGAAA
>CAIXQV010000769.1 GCA_903921605.1 uncultured Planctomycetaceae bacterium
CGATATTTCTGTTATTCACGCTCAGCGACAGCAGCGGACCGGACGTAGTAAACGTGCGACCTCGACGAATTCCATCAATCCACTTTTCATAAGCGAATTCGCCGTCGATCTTCACGTAAGCACGAGCACAACCAGCGACACGGGCTGGATGATCGCTGCCATTGGTCAGTGGCAACTGGAAGCCACAATCGAGCAGGCGGTAGTAATCATCCGGCTCAATTTGATCGAGCGAATCTGTCAGGCCATGGACGGCGTTCAGAGGCAGCTCATGATTGGCCCCGACTCCGTGGGCCTCGATACTGATCCCGCCCTGTTCCCGCGCCTGTAGAATGGCGGTCCTGTTGATCGGGTAGTCCAGTGAATCATCGCCGGCAATTTGCGGTCCGGTCCCAATGGGCAGCACCAGCCACTTCAGGTTCAGGAAACACAGGTGCCCATAGAGATTCTGATTGCGATACTCTTCCGCCATCTCAATGTGATAATCATCACTGCAGAAGTTTCTGATCGGCCCCATCGGAGCTTGCGAAGGCTTTACGAAGGCGTCGACAGTCGTGCGATGCAGCAGCGTCAAGTTGTTGACGACTCGCAGATCTTCTGCCTTCTGCACCAGTGATAAATGCTCAAGCGGCAAATCGACATTCCATGCATTCGTGACCCAGTGAATATGCGTGTCGCCGCTGATCCAGCCCTGAGATTTCATATCCACAAAGCGACGCGATGACAGAGTGAGCTCCCGAGTCTCTCCGGCGGCCAGATCAATTGATTCGCTTGCCAGCGAATGTTCAAAGCCGCGTTCCAGAGTCACGATCGTTGGTCCCGGCGGAACATCGATTTCGAACGTTCCATCTGCGTAGAAGAAAGGCAAGCCATACGAACGAGGCACCGTGGACAGCAGGACTGGCTTCTCCAGAAACGACTTGTTGGCGGCAAACGGTCCGGCGTGACGGTATTGATGATCACTTCCTTTAACCCACACACGTCCCGGCGTTACTTTGCCGAGATCACCATCGAACAGTCGGCCACGAAGCTTTGCGGGTTCGGCAATCTGAATGGGAAGCGAAAAATCGTGAGTCACTGCACCTGCGTTTGTTTCTGCTGTGACAGTCACCTTCACAACTGGCAAATCGGCTGTGAGCATCAATGGAAACCACAGTAATTTTCCGGGCAGCACAGTCCAGGGCACTGCGTTCTGATTCTGTCCTCCAATGGCCAGCGTCAAGTTCGCCGCTTCCGAATCGGTGTTGAGGACCTCCACAATCACAACTCGAGAAAGTCCCCTGGCAACTTCAATCGCGGGGACATCCATCGCGGATTCGAGTCCCGACTTCGACCATTCCAACGAAACCACACGATGCTGTTCTCGCAGCTTTGCCTGCAGCGATATTCGCTCTGCCACAAGTGTCTTTAGTGAAGGAGCCTGAGGGAGTTGTGTGGCCGTCTGCAACTCCGCCAATGCCTGCTGAATCGTCTCCCGCTGCAACGGCGACGGACAGCGAGTCGCGAGCCAGCTCAGAGACTCAAACTGAAAGTACGCTACTTGCCGATCCGCTTCGGAAACCGGATCGGCAGGACCTTGCTCCTGAGCGTTACCGACCTGCACAGCCGCAGCTACTACTCCTCGAGATTCGGGTGGATGAGCCCACGCCTTCTCTGTTGCTGATGTCACAATCAGTCCAGCTAAGAAGGTCACCGAGACAACATGAAACACTTTCATGAAATGACTTCCCTGACGACATGACCAAACACGTCCGTCAGTCGTCGATCGCGACCTTCGAAGTGATAGGTCAGACGTTCGTGATCAAAACCCAGTAAGGCCAGCATCGTGGCGTGCAGATCATGCACGTGGACTTTTCGTTCCACCGCACGGAAACCCAGTTCGTCTGTGGCTCCGATGGCCTGGCCGCCTTTGACGCCGCCTCCGGCCATCCAGGCGCTAAAGCCATACGGACTGTGATCGCGACCGTTGGATCCCTGCATGACCGGCGTTCGACCAAACTCACCAGCCCAGACAACCAGAGTACTCTCCAGCAAGCCTCGTTGCTTCAGATCGGTCAACAAGGCCGCAACGGGTTGATCGGTCCGATCAGCGTTCGCTTTGTGGTTCGCAGCACACTCCCCGTGACCATCCCAGTCATTGTTGAACATCTGGACGTATCGCACGCCTCTTTCCGCCATGCGTCGTGCCAGCAGGCACATGCGTCCAAACTTTGCCGTCGGTTCTTTATCGACGCCATACAATTCTCGAGTCGCCGCGGTTTCATCGTCGATGCGTATCAAGTCGGGTGCTGCCGTCTGCATGCGGAACGCCAGTTCGTAGTTCGCCAGCTGAGCGGCCAGACGAGTATCTTCCGGGCGCGCCGAAGCAAATCGTTCGTTCCACCGGTTCAGTACATCGAGCATCTGCCGCTGCTGACCAGGTGCTCCGGCTGCTACCAGGTTGGAGATGGGTGTCCCCTCCGTTCGCAACACGGTCCCCTGATAGATCGCAGGAAGAAATCCGCTTCCATAACTGACCGCAGGCCCGGGGCGAAATCCTCCGTCCGTCATCGTGATGTAGGCCGGCAGGTTGTCCGTCATGCTGCCAAGCCCATAAGTCACCCAGGCTCCCATACTGGGATGACCGAGCAACGACGATCCCGTATTCACAACCGCCGATGCAGGACCATGGATGAAAGAATCATGGTGGCACGAACGAATCACTGCCAGATCATCGGCATGCTTCGACAACTGCGGGAACAACGATGAGATCTCTAATCCGGACTGACCGTGCTTCTGAAATTCGAACTGCGAAGCCATCAGCTTGCCGTCACTGGCTTTCATAAACTGCAGAGCCAGTCCTTCCGTTCGAAAACTCTCCGGGATTGGCTGACCGTTGTACTTGATCAATGCCGGCTTTGGATCGAACGTCTCCAGCTGGCTCGGACCTCCCGCGCAGAAAATGAAGATCACTCGCTTCGCTTTCGCGGGAAAATGGGGCTCACGAGCAGCCAGCGGGGTCTTTGAGTCCTGTTCGCCGGCCGCTGCATCCTGTGCAATCAGTGAACCCAGAACTGAGGCCCCAAACCCAAAGGCTGATGTCCTCAAATAGTCGCGACGATTGAGGATCGGCAGAAATCGTTGACAGTGAGTTTTGTTCAGAGAATCAGTCCACATACGCAAACTCCTGCATGTTGAACAGGGCAAGGCAGAGCAGTGACATGGACGTTACTGGATCCGTCGCCGAGAGGGACTTCAGCAGTTCCTCGGCTTCCGCTTTCTCGTCCTTCGTTGGCAATCGGCCCAGCGCCAGTTTCCAGGCTCGGTCAACTTGTGACATATCATCGCCTGATCGTCGGACGCGAATCGCGTTTGTCAGAGGCTGCCCGCCATTGGCAATTGATTCACTGTACTGCCAGCCCAGCGGCGTGGGATTCGCATTGAGCGAGAAATCCGCTGCGATATCTCGCAGGCCCTGCGGCGTGACAAAGCTGAGCTGCACAGCTACGAAATCGCCTTCCAGAATCTCCAGACGGAACATATCACCGGGCATCGCCACACACTTCAGGGCCGCATCACCGCCGGAGCCGGTATTCAGTTGCAGCGGAGAAGCCGATGTTCCGCACTGATCATCCACAGTTCCTTCGCTCAGAAGCTTGTTGTTGTGCCACAGCTTCCACTGACCACTTCGTCCCAGTCTTCGAATGTTCCAGAGCCCGCCACGAATTTCCACCGGCCAGCCACTGTTGCCCGACACATCTGTCGCCGCGGGAGCTTTCCACACGACGCTGGTCATACCATGAGTCATCACGGTGCCAACAGGATCATCATGTGCGTCAGTAGAATTGCCGTTGTCTTCTCGCAGAGCCCAGCCGGCGTGAATCCCTGACTTGTTGCCTGCCCAGCCCGACTGCCCCGAGCCGAAATCCGGAATATTCCAGTCGGCGTTCAACTCATTCCTGAGTCGCGCTGCAAACGCCTGAGACTGACGAACGGCCGTCGGGTTATTCATCATCCACAAGGCCTGAGGGGCCACGGTGGTCACATCGCGCGCCGGAGCACTGACTGCATTCACCGGCAAATCAAACACATCAAACATTGGGAAGCGATAATTGCGTCGCTGTAGAATGTACAGGCCTCGTCGAGTATGTTCAGCCGGATCCGCAGAGACAATCCAGTAACCGGGAGCCCCGGCTTCAGGTTCAAGCGGCGGCACGACCGGGCGACCACCCATCTTCAGGTTCAGAGTCCCGGCCACGGAATGGATCGAATCCCAAAGCACTTCTGCTTCAAGACGTCGCCGATTCATCTTCCAGAAATGACGGTTCTGCGGGTCGATGGAGGCGTTCTCTTCCGATGTGGCGACGCTGTGCATTTGATACGTCGACGACAGCATCATCGTGCGGTGCATCTGCTTGATGCTCCAGCCGCTCTTCATGAACTGGCCAGCAAGCCAGTCGAGCAACTCCGGATGAGTCGGTCTTTCGCCCATTTGCCCGAAGTCATTCAGGCTGCCCACGAGACCTCGTCCGAAGTGTCCGTGCCAGATGCGATTCACCATCACGCGTGCAGTCAACGGATGTTTCGGGCTGGTCAGCCACTGAGCCAGAGCGGCACGATTCTTCAAATGCCCCGGCATCGATTCCTGCCAGCCACTAGCCCGCTTCAGAGCCTCCGGCAAGCCCGGCGCCACGGCGTCACGTGGACGCGAAAGTTCACCGCGATTCAGAAGATAGACGGGCGCAATCAGCTCGGGACGTTCATGCCCGAGCACACTGACGGTCGGCGTCTCCATCAGGCCGACGAGCGGAACTCCCAGAGCTGTATTCTCGGGCAACGCCAGCACGTTGTTGGCAATCGCGTTGAGCAGATTCTGTCGTTCGGTCTGTTCTTCCGCAGACAGTGCTTTTCCTGCCATTCGTGCATCGAACATTTGCAGAGCGCGGCGGGATTCTTCGACCGCCAGTATCCGTGGATAATGCTGCTTGAAGTCCGTGATCCCCATCGCATCAATGATCGGATACTCAATCTCCCGACTGGCCGAGAAGATCGCCTGCAAGGCGTAGTAGTCCTGCTGCGTGATCGGATCAAACTTGTGATCATGGCAGCGAGCACAGCTGAAAGTCAGCCCCATAAACGCCGCGCCGGTCGTGTCGACCCAGTCCGAATACGTCTCGTAACGGATCTTCTTGCCGTCCATATTGGATTCGTGAACCTGAGGCCCCAGCGTGTAAAGACCGGTGCCTGTCCATGCTTCCAGGTGTCGCACTTTCTCCGGCGCGATCGTGTAATTGCCATTCAGAGTAATGTCGTCCGGCCAGAGTTCGTCGCCGGCAATCTGTTCCTGCACGAACACATCGTAGGGCTTGTCGTCATTGAATGACTTCACCACATAGTCCCGATAGCGCCAGGCGTTGCGATAGTAAACGTCGGTCTCAAAGCCGCCGCTGTCGGCGTAACGAGCAACATCCAACCAGTGACGCCCCCAGCGCTCGCCATACTGCGGAGATGCCAGCAGCTGGTCGATCAGACGAGCCCATGCGTCCTGCGTCGGCTCCCGCTCAAAGGCTGCAACCTGCTCCGGAGTCGGAGGCAGGCCAATCAGATCAAAGTACGCACGTCGAACAAGGGTTCTCGCATCGGCTCGTGGCGATGGTTTCAGTCCGTTCGTATCAAGCTGAGCCAGAATGAACGCATCAACCGGAGTTCGAACCCAGTCCGGCTGACTGACGGCCGGTGGATCCAGGTCCCTAACAGGCTGAAAGGACCAGAACGTCCGCGGATCGGAGACGACATGCTTCGACGACGCCTCGGCGGTTTCTCGAGGATCCACCGCGCCTTCTCGAATCCACTTTTCGATCGCTGCGATGTCGGCATCGCTGAGCTTTTCTTCCGGCATTTGCAGATTCGGATCGGCATGCTTCACCGCAAGCAGAAGTATCGAATTTTCAGGATCACCCGGCACAATCGCCGGACCACGATCGCCGCCCTTCATCCATCCCGGCCGCGAGTCCAGACGAAGCCCGGATTCCTGACGATCCGGACCATGACATTCGATGCAGTGAGCAATCAGCAGCGGTCTGATGGCTGATTCAAAATGATCCGTCGGCGATTCTTCCTGCCCAAAGGTCACGTGACAGCAGCACAACAGATAACAAACAGCGGCGAACTGAGTAACTCTGGCGACAACAGGCAGAAGTGTTCGTATGCAGCCGACCTTCTCTCTCACCGGACCGATCCAAATGCTGTTAAGTTTCAGGCTCATCGTCGAAGTCCGGTGTTCTCGATTGCCAACATTAATGGCAGAGGATTCGGAGTGACGTCCCTTCACGACAACACATCCTTCACCACATGCCCGGCAATATCAGTCAGCCGGTAATCTCGCCCGCCGTGACGCCAGGTGAGTCGTTCGTGGTCGATCCCCATCAGATGCAGAATCGTGGCGTGAAAGTCATTGACGTGAACAGGCTGCTCGACAGCTCGAATTCCGTGTTCGTCGGTGGCCCCGTGAACATAACCACGCTTGACTCCCGCGCCGGCCAACCAGGAGGTGAACGCCCAGTTGTGATGTTCTCGCCCAGGAGCATCTGCCGTGTTGTTAAATGGTGTGCGACCGAACTCTGTGGTCCAGACAACGAGCACATCATCCATCATTCCTCGCTGCTTCAGGTCCTGCAGCAAGCCGGCAATTGGTTGATCGATCTGCGGAGCCAGTCGGCCATGATCTGCCATATTTCCATGCGAGTCCCAGTTTCCGCTGGAGCCCGTGTGGATCAATTCCACAAAGCGGACACCACGTTCCACAAGTCGCCGCGCGGCAAGGCATTGCCAACCGAAGCCATCGCGAGTTTCCCGATTCATCCCATACAGCCCCAGTGTCTCTTCTGTTTCCTCTGACATATCCAGAGCCGCCGGCATCTCCGTCTGCATTCCGTGAGCCGTCTCGAAGGCTTTAATCCGAGTCGCCAACTGCGGATCATCAGCCCGCGTCGATCGATGCGATTCGTTGAATGCAGCCAACGCCGAAAGTTCCAATTCCTGGCGACGTGTCGTGGGCACGCGACGAGCCAGATTGGCAACAGGCTCCGCCCCCGGGAAGACTCTCGTTCCCTGATGAGCACCCGGCAGAAAATCAGACGCCCAGACTTGTGTTCCGGCGTACGGCATCTGCGGCGCAAAGACCAGAAATGACGGCAGGTTCTGATTCACCGTGCCGAGTCCGTAGCTCGTCCATGCTCCAATACTCGGTCGAGCAAACGCAAATGAGCCTGTGTGCATTCCCAGTGTGGCGTTGTAATGATTCGAATGGCTGGTGTGCATCGAACGAATAAACGAGATGTCATCAGCCTGCTCAGCAATGTGAGGAAACAAGTCGCTGACTTCGATGCCACTCTTTCCTCGCGGCGTAAACTTCCAGTCGGGACGTTTCAGAAAGATCTTCTCATAGCCCGGCCTGCTGCGAGTTTCCGGATGGTCGAAGACGACCTCCTTGCCATGATCGGCAAACAATTGAGGCTTATGGTCAAACGAATCGACGTGTGAGACGCCTCCGCTCATGAAGAGGAAAATCACCGACTTGGCCTTCGCCGGGAAATGCGGTTGTTTCGGAGCCACGGGATTGGCTGAGTCTGCAGCATCGGCCGCCAGGAGTTCGCTGAGCAATCCCGGCATCAGCATCGAACTGGCTACAGCGGATTTCACGAAATGACGGCGGGGTATTGACATAAAGGTGGGCTTATATGGGGTGGGAAATGTCAGGATGATTCTTCATCAGCCGCCGGGCGCTAGCCCCCGGTTGTCGTTCAGGTTTATGGGTGTAAACCGGACGCTATCGCGTTCAGGCTGATTCAAACAACATCCCGCCGGCATTAGAAAACACAACTCTACTAATCCAAATACAGAAACTCGTTACTCGACAACAACAGACGGGACAATGCAGACCACACCGCGAGCGATTGATCGCTCTCCGAAGATTCTGCGACCGCCAACTGATATTCACTAAGGAATCGCTGAGCGGTTTCCATCTCACTGGAATTCGGTGATCGCTGCAGCACAATCCGGAACAGTTCATTCACTCGCGCAGTTTCGTCGGGCTGGGACAACAATCGTTGCGCCACGTTGGCCGCCTGAGTATGAAAGAATTCATCGTTCATGAAATAAAGCGACTGAGTCGGCACGGTTGTGACTTGCCGCTGTGGAGTTGTCGCGTTCGGATCAGCTCCGTCAAATAACCCCAGAAACGCGTGACGCCGATTGCGCAGTGTCATCAGGTAGATGCTGCGTTTGTTCGACTCCGCAACGCCAGCAAACGGAACGTGCTGAGAAAAACTCCAGGTATTGGTCGGCGGAATCAGATGTGGTCCACCCGGACTGGGATCCAGTTGCTGCCCGGCGACTAATAGGCTGTCTCGCAGTTCCTCAGCACTCAGCCGCTGACGATCGAAACGCCAGTAGAGATGATTATTGGGATCGACAGCCAATGCCTTTGCGTGTCCGGCCGACAACATGGTGCCCGAGGATTGGCGATAAGCAGCCGAAAGCAGGATAAGTCGATGCATCGACTTGATGCTCCAACCGGATTCCATAAATCGATTCGCCAGCCAGTCCAGCAATTCCGGATGCGTGGGTTTCTGTCCTCGCGTTCCAAAATCGTTCGGAGTCTGTACCAGCCCCTTGCCAAAATGATTCTGCCAGATCCGATTCACCATCACGCGAGCCGTCAGCGGGTTCGAAGGATCAGTCAGCCACTGCGCCAATTGCAGACGGCCGCTGCCGGAGTTTGGCGGCACCTCCTGTCCACCGAGAATTTCCAGCCATCGCCGCGGCACTTCATCACCAGGCTTTTCCGGATCGCCTCGCAGATGCATCCGCACATTCGCAATGGCTCCCTCGGTGACGCCATACGCAGTTTCACGAGCTGGCGCGTGGGCCATGTGCTCCGCGCGTTTTGCGAGAAGCTGAGTCTTCAGCACATTCGTCTTCGCCATCTGCTGAACTCCGGCAGACACGTCAGCGACATAATGATCGATTCGCCAGCCGACTCCGTTCGGACCGCCTGGATGAGCATCCGCTATGCGACCGCGAATCAGAACTTTGCCCTCGATGGGACTCACCCAACCCAAAGCCACAGGTCCATCCTGCGCAGGATGAACAAAAAGATTTTTCGGTGGCAACGACGTCCAGACTTGCAGCGGCTGATCGGTCGAATTAACAAAGACCGCTGGATTGTCACCTGTCCTCCAGACATGCAGCCCGGATGTTCCGGACGAATTCTGTACCGATTCGGACAACAGGCGCGGACCACCGCGACCATCCAGAAACAGCCACGTGGCCGAATTGCCATAACTATCCGCGTGCGGGTTTCCAAAGGAAAAATCGGAGACGACATCCTTCGTCAAATTCCAAATGCGTTCCTGCCCACCGATCTCGGCAATTTCCAACTCGATTAATGTTGAATCCGCGCCGTGGTTTTCCGAAGGATCAACGGTCAGTTGAACCAGCTGGCCGGCTTTGACGTCGACTGATCCGAGGCCATGATCCGCCGCGTCGGTCCAGGCCATCGTGCCACCATCAGCAATCGCGCCCTGAGCCAATGCATGAGTCGAAGCAAAGACGGCGTTCTTAAACTCACCGGCCTGCCCAGTCTGAGCATCCTGCAGCGACTTGATCTCGGCATCGATCGCGGCCAGTTGCCGGTCCCACGGTTCGATCGTACGCGCCCATTCCGACGGAGGAAGCAGGGGGACCAAATCTCGCGGCTGCTGTTTGGCTTCACAACCTGGGAATGCAAATCGAGTGCTGTTCAGAATTCCGTAAATCGCGTAATAGTCTTTCGACGAAATCGGATCAAACTTGTGATCGTGGCAGCGAGCACAAGCAATCGTCAGCCCCAGAACCGACTGCCCCAGCGTGTCGATCGCATCTTCAAACGTCAGATGCATGAACTTGTCGCTGTCATGATCAAAGCGGCGCGCGATCGCCAGATAGCCAGTGCTCACTACTCCAGCCGAATATTGCTCCGCCGGATCATTGGCATGAATAAGATCCCCAGCGACCTGTTCGCGGACAAACTGATCATATGGCAGATCTTTATTGAACGCATCAATCACCCAGTTTCGATATCGCCACGCATCCGGAATTGGATGATCGGTGTTTTCGCCGGCGGTGTCGGCATAACGAACAACATCCAGCCAATGCCGGCCCCAGTGTTCACCGTAATGAGGCGATTGCAATAAACGATCCACAACAGTTTCATAGGCCGTTGACGACGTGTCAGCTAGAAATGCATCGACCTCTTCGGGCGATGGAGGCAACCCCGTCAGATCGTAGGTCACTCGACGAATCAGCGTCCGTCGATCCGCTTCTGGCGATGACTCCAGACCATCCGCGGTCAGCCTCGCTCTAACAAAGTGGTCGATCTCGTTTATTAGTCCCAGCTGACTAATTTCAGGGACGGACACGGGCTTCACAGGCTGAAAAGACCACCATGCGCGAAGCTGTTCCTCCGTCATGCCTCCACGTTTGGCCGCTCCGGTTCGAGGATCATGCGCGCCTTGCTGAACCCATTGTTTGAGCAAGGCAATCTCTGCGTCGGGCAATTTCCCGCCCGCATCTTCCGGAGGCATTTGAGCACCATCATCTCCGTAAAGCACAGCGCGAATCAGCAGACTGCTTTCGATATCTCCGGGCGTAATGGCCGGACCGGATTCACCACCTTTCTCCCAGCCCTGCTTTGTATCCAAAGCAAGGCCGCCCTGGGTCTTTCCGTGTTCGGTCGAATGACACTTCAGACATCGCTCCGTCAGAATCGGGCGGATCTTCGATTCAAAAAAATCTTCGTCGGAGTTTGCTAGTGTCGCCGTCGGGAGGATCAAGAGCGCTCCGCCCAGCAGCAAACTGACCAATCCGAGCGAGCAGAGTCGCATTCGCAACCGACGCACAAATAGCTCGTTCATACCGCACCGCCTTCCGGACGAGTCGTCTTCAACCATTTGCTCCATGGCCCCAGATGTTCGATTGCACACTGTCTGGCCAAATCCGGATCACGTGATTCAATTCCACTAACACACTTCACATGAGCTTCAACCGAAACGTCGCGTACGTTCGTGATCATGCTGCTGATTTCTCGCTGCAGGGTTGCCGTGAATAGTCGAACCTGACTGCGCATAACTCCCCAGAGATGTATCAATCGTGATTGGCGGCTCATCTCCATAACCTGGTCGTGAAATTCGATATCCAAAAGAGTCATTCGATTTAGCGAGCGAGCTCGTTCCATCTGACGAATGTTGTTTCGGAGCGCCTTGAGGTCTGGTTCGGAATGATTAAGTGCCGCCAAACGAAACGATTCTGTCTCAAGCATAAGACGAACGTTGTAAATTTCGTCAAAGTCGCGAGCCGTCAGAGTTTGGACGTGGCAGCGCCCATTGGCTTCGAACACCAACAGGCCGTCATGCTCCAACTCTCGAAAAGCCTCGCGGACCGGTACGCGACTAACTTCCAACCGCTGCGCCGTTGGAATCTCAGCCAACATTGTCCCAGGCGCCAGCACTCCCGAAATGATCTCGTTACGAATCCGTTCAACCACATTGTCAGCGAGCGTAAGTCGGGAGTGCGTACTGGCGAGCTCAGTCTGTCGTTTGTTCGATTGTGTTATGGTCATACCGCAATTGTATACAATTCCACGGGATCCATCAAGACAATTGTATACAATTCGCCTGCGATCCATTCGTTGCCCCTCCCATCCGTGAAGTAGGCCGCTAATGAAAGTTCCCAAATGTTTCCCATCGGCATCGTATCGCTCCACGCTCCCGCTCCCGTACATGAACACGAGGAGGTCTTCCGCATGAACCGTTACGGGTGTGATGACCAGGCAGATGGTCACCATAAGAAAATTGAGGTATTGGCTTTTCATCTTCAGCGATCGGTTCCACTCGACTCTTGAGGTGCTTGCCAGCCGACAGCACCCATGTGGTAGCCATCATGCATACGAGAGCGATGCGCGTAGAATACCGTGACCAATCGGCCATCGGAAAGTTGGACTGTACTGGGATATCCCATGTCGCCGCTGGCTTGAAACAGACGCA
>CAIXQV010000770.1 GCA_903921605.1 uncultured Planctomycetaceae bacterium
GCGGAACACATCGCCAATTTGCTTCAGAAATGTCTCGCTCATCTTCAGCAGCCGACAATCATGGAGTTGCCGGAAGAATGCCGTGTGCCTGTGCGTCGCCGAACGTATTGGCCAACATCTTCTGGACCGGTTCGCGCATTGACAATGATCACGGTGAGTTGTCTGGTGATTGGTGGAGTCTATTCCCTCAGTCAATCACTGTCTGAAAATTCAGACCCGGCAACGGCCCCTGGCTCAGCATCACCCAGTTCGATAACAACCAGCGAAGAAGATTCATCGACGCTCGAGGAATGGGATTCGATTCAGGTGGACATCGACGCGTTTGAAAACGATCTGATCCCGTCCGAAGTTGACACGTTGCAACTCTGGCCTTCGTCATCTAAGTCAGAGCCCCCCTGATCCATGACACGGAGAGCGTTATCGCACTCTTGCCACCGAAGCAGCAAATGCAGGGACTCCATATGGTCCACGGATGAACGCAGATGAACACAGATAGCGGCAAAGACGGCCCCAAAATGCAATCACTTCTGAAATCCCATCTATGTTCATCCGCGTTCATCTGTGGACACTCCCTGACTCCAGTTCTTTAAATTTTGTCGATCTTGTTTATCCCAAGCTCCGCTCGGAACGCATCAAATGCCTGACAGCTCAAAATCGCTTATCGCAGTAGCAACTCTTTGCCTGCTAATCGTTTGCCCGGCCTTGATGGCACAAGACACCCCCGAAGTCCCAGAAGCATCCCCAATCAGCAACGCGAAGCCCACACTTGCTGAACTCATGGCGAGGTTTGCGGAGATTGAATCGTCGTATCTGCCATTTCACATCGACTATTCAGAATCTTTGACGCAGAAGCTTGGCCCGTTCCTTGCACGAGTGACGGACGACGAGCCGAGCTACGAATATCGGGCGGAGCGCGGCCATCGGGATCTAAAGGTCTGGATGCGCGAGACGACAATCATTAATGCTGGTGTTTCTCGAACAGAGCGAAGCGTAACCAATGAGACAGGACATCATCTCAAGGAAACGTCGCCAGCGCCACGTTTCTTTGACGGCGACGGTGTTTCAGAAAGTGCCGAACCACAAGTCCGACCATTGGAGGGTGTCTTTCCTCTCATGTTTGATACGGATGCCCCCATTCTGTTTTCGCAGCACTACGCTGCAGAACCGAACGAATTCACCCTCGATTGGCATGACAAGTTGGCAAGAGTCTGGTGCCACCACCGCTCAGATAATGGGCATCACGTACAGGTCGATTTGTGGCTTGACCCTGATTTTGCGTGGCATCCTGTCTTCATGCGGCGATACCTCATTCAGGGAGAACCACTTTCCGTGGGAGAACGTTATCCCGATGAGTGGAAGGCGACCGAGTTTCGAAAGCTAAATGAATTGGTTCGTGTTTCTGCAGGGGAGTTTTTAGGACCACGCAGACACACCACAAAGACTGATGAGTTAAGGGCAGTATTCGTCAGAAGTCGTTTTAGGATCCTGAAATCAACTTATCAGACGAGGGTTCCCGATCTGGTTTTCTCCCCCGAAACACCAATTGGTGGCAGCCCGATTGCAGAACTTGAACCCGTCGGTGGAGAACAGGTTGAAGTGAAAAGCTCTAGTATTGCTGAGCTTTCACCGCCTGCATTAACACCGGAGCAGATAGTCGCGTTCGCCGCGGTTACAAACCGACAGCCTGCCACAAAAATGCAACCTGCAGACTCATTGAATCCAACCTCCACAGCACTGCCCGATGAAATTCAATCGCAGATCGCGGCACTGGAAGTGGAACTCATTGTCCAGAAGGCTGACTTGGGCGAACGACACCCCACCATCAAGAAACTCAATGACAAAATCACAGCGCTGAGAGAAGCTGGGGCAGAGCTGCTGGGCCAAGTGACTGTACTCCACTTAAAGAACGCCAGAGCAAAGGATGTGGCCGAGAAAATCGAACAGTTGTTTCCTGACAAGACACGCAACCTCGTTGTTGATGAACGAACTAATTCCCTGATGCTTCGAGGGGACGAGAAACTGATAAGAGACGTTGAACAGATCGTCCAGATTCTGGACGCCGCAGTGCCTCCGGGTGGAGAGAACGCTAACACCGATCCGAATTTTGTCCCTTCAATGAAGACTCCTGGAGAGACGCTGCCAGTTCCAGCCACACGATCTCCGTTTGGTGGAGAAAACTCCGAGCGCATGAGTGCCGTCGAAGGTTCATTGGCTTCGAATCCGCCAGTGCCCATCGCAGAGTACCGCCGTCGTCTGGCCGATTTGGAAACGCCCGTGATGCAGCTTGCAGAGAAAGTGCGAGCTGTTGAGACATCGCTCGGCAAAGATCATCCGGATGCGGTCAAGCAGCGAGCCGGACTTCGAGCCCTCGTGCAAAAAACCTTCGCCGAGCGTCAGGAAATCCAGCGGGCAGAACTTGCGGAGTTCACTCGCCGCCTGCAACGCATGCAGCAGGCGATCGAGACTCGGGAAAAAATTGTGGACAAGATCGTGGATCGACGAGTTGAAGTGTTGCTTAATCCCGACGTTGATTGGAGGGATTCAATTTCTACCGCGAGCACTCCAGATTCCACGGATGACATCGATCGCCCTGAAGCCAATTCAGACATAAAGGAAGTACCTCCCTTTCATTCGCAAGAACCGTTTTCCATCGCCCCTCCTTTGGAGGAGCGTCCTTCCGTTTCAGGATCAGTGACAGATCATCAAACTCAGCTTCGACTCTGTATAGAAGCACTCGTCAGGGACGTCGATGAGTTCGAGGACCGAACGCCGCTAAAACTGTTAATGGAATTCAAAGACCAGCCTGTGCTTCAAATCACGGACGACTTCAAAGCAGCCGTTTCAGGTTTACGAAAACAGGTTAAGCTTGATGCTCCGCGAGCAAAGCTTGAGGAGGGTTTTGCCGCTGTCAGTCAACACGGCGCCGCCTTTGTTCAAGCGTGGGGCAACGTGAAGTCTCAGCCTGCAAAGGTGGTGCTGAACGAGATTGCTGACGACATTGTCAATCTTGAGCGTTGTATTAAGTCTCTGGATCAAGTGGAGCGTGATGGCGCGAAGCTGAATTCTGCCCTTGATCCCCTCGCTGTAAAACAAAACGTGGCAGAGTTAGAGGCCGACAAGGAATCAGTATCGCTCACGCTTTTCGAAGTAAGCGATGCGAAGTTCATGCCGTCAGACGAGACGAATGTCCGACAAACAGCGGCTCCTTTGGACTTGGACGATCAGCTGGCCAGCATGCTGAAAAATAAGACGGCAAAGTTGATTGGAAAACACACCATCGAAACGACGGGAAATCAACTGGCAACATTGCACAGCGGCGGCAAATTTGAAGTGCCGTCTTCTTCGTCAGAAAAGAAAGCTGAAGTTGTGTTCGGCACAACGATCGAGATTACTCCTGGAACCTTAAATGGCGAACGAGTGTTTCAGATTGTCTGGAACGAACGCGTAAGGAATTTCGAGAATGATGTGTCCGGAATACCAAGCATCGACGAAAAACGAATCGAACTCAATGTTACCTCACCATCGCCCGGCGGGGCGGGATATCTGTTTGGACCGCTCCAAGGAAACGTCCGGAACCGTCGTCTCTTCGTTAATTTCTTGCTTAATGATGCTTCTTCAGATATGCCTCCGGTATCACGACATGATCATTCGATGGAAAATCCATTGAACGATCCCAAAGCCGCGTTACGGCCGAGACTTCAGGGAGTGACGGGAGAGACAACTGCAGACCATTCGTTCTTCAGGGAAGAAGGAGAATTTCCACCGAAGTCTGATGCTGAGAAATCCTTAGGTCGGCTGGTTCTGGTGTTCGCGAACGATGCTGCTCGTCGTATGGTTCCAGCGTTGATGGTGAATCACGGTGAGCGAACGCTGGCTCTGACCGTCGGTCCGGCGACAATTGTTCCTGACGATGCGCCTCACGCGATTGATCGCACGTTTCTGGAGTTCTACAACCGCGATGATGTTCCGACCGAGTATTCGCAGAAACTCGAATTCCCCGATCTGCGGGCCTACGAGGCGAAGGAATCGCTGACAGAGTTTCAGCTTGAGAATCCTGTCACGGTGGAATTGTCGGATCAACTTTCGGCCATCATCAATCATGGTCAGGCGGACTTCAAGGTAACGTCACGTGCAGCCCGAGTCACTGCCTTGGAGCAATCCACAACATGGGAGCTTCCCAGCCACAATGTGACTCGCGAATTCACCGGCCTCGTTCAGATCGATCAGCGACTGCCTGAAGGCACTCCACTGTTTAAGGACGGAGAACTTGCGGGGATCACTCTGCTGGGGACTCGGTTTATGAAAGACGATGTGCCGGGTTCGTATGTCGTTCCAGCCAGTCGCATCTTCGAAGTGTTGAGGCAGGTGGAGGCCAAGTAGGGCTGCTTAACGCAGATCTCCGCAGATTGTTTACCTCAATCGACATTAAAACAGAATTCCTGTCGGCGGAGCGACAGGTGTACCGTACACCCGTCGCTCCGCCGACGGGATCTGGTTGCACAACCATCAGCCGACGCCGACCTGCGTTTCCCACCCGCGGCATGCATCACGCCACCTGCGCACTTTGGCTCGCCTTGCCGCAAAATCCCGGCCGGCCGGCAGGTTCTACTATCAGCGATGCACTTTCTGCACTGCCTACAGCTTTTTCAGCAAGCTGCTAGACTCCCGCAAAACTGATTTCCAAACGCGCGAAGACTGGTGTTGGTGGCGGGCGGGAACGACTCTCTGAAAGTGGCAAAATGGTTCGGGTGTTCGTAAAGGAACTGAAGGACGGCGATTCCGTCAATGAGGTCTATCTGCTGGCGGATAAACAACTGCGAGCCAACCGCAATGCAAATCTCTACCTGCTGGCGACACTTCGCGATCGAACCGGTGTCGTAAGCGGTTTGATGTGGAATGTGGTCGAAGAAAACGTCCAGCACATTTCTTCCGGAGATTACGTTCGAGTACGCGGCAAAGTGCAGCTCTATCAGGGCGGGCTGCAGATGATCGTGACTCATATCGATCCGGTTCCCGAAACCACCTGCAATCCAGAAGACTTCAACGTTCAGGCTCAGGCCAATGCGGCTCCTCTGCTGGCACGACTGAAAGAGCTGTTGTTCTCCATCAAGAGCACTGAACTGCTGACTCTGGCAAGTACCTTTATGGAAGACGAAGCACTGGTCACGGGACTGTGTTCGGCTCCCGCCGGCGTGAAAGCGCATCATGCGTATATGGGCGGGCTGATCGAACATGTCGTGGGCATGTCAGAAGTGGCCGATCGCATCTGCACGTTGTACCCAACTCTAAACCGCGACCTGCTGATGCTGGGAGTGCTGCTGCACGACATCGGCAAAGTCAGGGAACTTTCGTGGGATCCAACACTGGCCTACACGGACGAAGGGCAATTGCTCGGTCATATCAATATCGCCATTGAGATGCTGAACGAGAAGCTCAAGGTCGTAGAAACCCGCCTTGGCCGACCGGTCGAAACGGAAGATATCCTGCGTCTGAAGCACATGATTCTCAGCCATCACGGAACCCGAGAATTCGGCAGCCCGACGATTCCAATGACTCCGGAAGCGATCACTTTGCACCATATTGATAATCTGGATGCCAAGCTGAATGAGTTCAGTCGAGCCATCGAGGACGACCTGAACGCGGAATCGGCATGGACCCCATTTAATCCTCGCACGGATCGACGTCTGTTCAAAGGCTTGCCAAAACACGCGTAATTTCGTGTGTGGTAAGGATTACACCCAACGATTTTTGAGCCAACCCGCGTATTCACTCACAGCGTGTTTCATGTTGGCTTATACTCTCTGGTACAGTTTCTGAAGAAGCTGTTAATAGAATTTGACTGGTCGTGAGATGGCCGATTGCAAATCGTGAAATCGTCTCCCAAGCCAACCCGCCTCAAAACGGACCTGATAGACAATGATCTGCGTAAGTCTCGGACGAACTCGGCATTCGTCCATTATGGAAGAACATCGGGCTCTGGCATCAAAGGGTGCAGAGCTGGTTGAACTGCGCGTCGACTACATGCGGAAGAAGCCGGACATTGGCCTTCTTCTGAAAGAGCGACCAACGCCGGTTGTTGTGACATGTCGACGGCGTTCTGATCGAGGCCGCTGGTTTGGAACCGAAGAACAGCGTTTGTCGATTCTGCGGGAAGCCATTATCGCAGGTGCTGAGTATGTTGACCTGGAAGATGACATCGCCAAGTCAATCCGACGATACGGCAAGACGAAGCGAATTGTCAGCTACCACAACTTCGAAGAGACGCCGATGGAGCTGTACGACATCCATCGCCGATTGTCTCAGTGCGATCCTGATGTCATCAAAATTGTAACGATGGCAAACTCTCCCGGAGACAATGTGCGGATGCTGGAGATGGTCAGTGCCGCACAGGTGCCGACGGTTGGATTCTGTATGGGTGAACTGGGAACAATCAGCCGCATTCTCTGTGGTCGAGCTGGCTCACCATTCACCTATGCCAGCTTCAGCCGCGAACGTGAAATGGCTCCAGGACAGCTGTCCTATGCCGAGGTGCGAAATCTTTATCGCTTCAACAAGATTACTAAAGACACAAAAGTCTTTGGTGTGATCGGTGATCCAATCGCTCAAAGCAAGAGCCCATTAATTCACAACGCCGCATTCCGCAAGCTGGGGATTGATGCGGTTTATCTTCCGTTGCGGGTACCGGCCGACGGCTTGCTTGCTTCGCTCAAGGAGTATGACGCCCTTGGTATCAGCGGTTACAGTGTCACGATTCCGCACAAGGAGGCTGTGCTGCAGTTCTGCGATTCCCTTGATGCTGAGACCGATGAAATCGGTGCTGCGAATACTCTCTATAAGTCTGATGGCGAATGGAAAGCCACAAACACTGATGCTTCGGCAGCCATGGAAGCCATCCAGTCCGGGATGCTGAAAGCCGGCGGTTCTCATGAACTCGTGGGACGCAAAGTACTCATTCTCGGGGCGGGTGGTGTCGCCCGAGCCATCGGCTATGCCCTGCAAAATGACGGCGCCACAGTGACCATCACAAATCGCTCGCGAGACCGAGGAAAAGCGCTGGCTGCAGAACTTAAATGCCAATTCGCGTCCTGGGAGAATCGCGGTGCGGAAAGCTGTGAAATCCTGATTAATTGCACTTCTGTCGGAATGCATCCGAACCTGAACGAAACACCATTCGAGCCGAATTGGCTGAGCGATTCAACGCTGGTCTTCGACACCGTGTACAACCCGGAGCAGACTTTGCTTCTGAAACACGCTCGCGAACGAGGCTGTCCAACTGTGGGCGGGATCGAGATGTTCGTTCGACAGGCAGGCCGTCAGTTTGAACTCTTCACCGGTGAATCGCCACCTCTGGATTACATGACTGAGACCTTGCGGCGAGCGATGTCGGCGGCTCGTATGGTGGTCGCGCCTGAGTCCGAGAAAACCGAGGACGATGAGAGTGAGTCAGACGACTGAGACAAGAATCTCTGCTGCAGCGGTCGCTGGAGATATGTTGATTTTCTTCATAGAGCCGACTTCTGTCAGCATTGTTGATCAGGTTTCCAGACGAATGCTGTCAGAAACCGGCACTACAAGCTGAACGGCGTACAAACCGAATAAATCTGTTGTCCCTGGGTGAATAAGAGCAACGTAACTTTGGCATCAGAGTTTTTGATTGGCGCGACATGGTTGTCACATTGATTGGTTATCGAGCCAGTGGAAAATCCAGCGTCGCTCCCAGACTGGCGAAGCGGTTGGGATGGTCGTGGTTCGACAGTGACGTTGTGATTGAGCAGCAGGCGGGGGTCTCGATTAAAGATATCTTCCAGCATGAAGGCGAGGCCGGGTTTCGAAAACGTGAAGCCAAGGTTTTGGCGCATTTGCTGAGTCAGACAAATGTTGTTGTTGCCAGCGGTGGTGGTGCTGTGCTGTCCGAAGAGAATCGCAGAATCATAAAAGCGGCTGGCCCTGTCGTTTGGCTTCAGGCGCCCGTGGATGTGCTCGTTCGACGCCTCGGTGGAGATCAGATGTCGAGTCAACGACGCCCAAGCCTCACAGGAAAGCCAATCGGAACCGAAGTTGCGGAGGTGCTGGCCTTCCGAGAACCGCTCTACCAGGAATGTGCGACTCTGGTCGTTGATGCCGGAACAGAGCGCCCCGAACAAATGGCGAGACGTATCGCAGACTATGTTACCGGCCTTTCGACAGTGCAGGAACAATCGACATGATGTACGACCTGCCTCGATCGTTCGTCCTGTCGTTCCTCTTTGTCCTGGGCTGTTGCATCGGGAGTTTCCTGAATGTCTGCATCCACAGGTTTCCCTCAAAAGCCAGTCTCTGGGAGCAATTGAAGGCTCTCAACAGTCATGGTTCCGGGTGCCCTCGTTGCGCGGCTTCCATCAAATGGCGTGACAACATTCCGTTGCTCGGGTGGCTGTTGCTTCGTGGGCGATGTCGAAATTGCCACCAGTCGATATCAAAGCGTTATCCGCTGGTTGAACTTCTGACAGGAATACTGTTCGTTGTTGTTTATCAGGTGGAGATGCCAACTAATTTCTGGAATGCAGCATCGGATTTTGGCATTCAATCCCCTGATGGACCTCAGACAATAACGGGGCTCTGGTCAACTCCGACATGGCTCCACATACGTTATCTGCTGCACATCGGGATGATCTGCTGTCTGATTGTGGCAACTTTTATTGACATCGAACTTCGCATCATCCCGGACGGATGCACGATCCCGATGCTGCTTGTGGCGATTATCGTGTCGACCGCATGTGGGCAAACGTTTCTGGTTCCCGTTTGGACTCAGGACTACAGCGTTATCACAACACTACAGTCCATCTCACCAGATTGGCTTACACCTCTGATTTTTTCCTGGGACGCAACGGCATTTGCGGCAAAACACCCATTCCTCCATGGCTTTCTTGTCAGTCTTATTGGAGCAATAGCCGGGGGGGGCGTCGTCTGGATGGTCCGCGTCATTGGCGTTCTGGTTCTTAAAGAAGAGGCGATGGGGTTTGGCGATGTTACGCTGATGGCCATGGTGGGAAGTATCGTGGGCTGGCAGCCAGTGACGACAGTCTTTTTTGTTGCACCAGTCCTCGCAATTGCAGCAGCAATTGTCGCCTGGCTGACGAAACGTGATCGGCAGATTCCGTATGGACCATGGCTCAGCCTCGCAACCTTTCTGTTGCTGATGGTGTGGCCCTTCGTCTGGCCATTTGCCGACAGAATTTTCGACATGGGGCCCTTCGTGCCGCTGCTTGCTTTGATCATGGCTTTGTCACTAGCGGCCTCCTTACAGCTTATTCAATTGGTCAAACGTGCATTCGGCGTATTACCGATCATCGACGGATTGAGAATTCGTGACCTCGAAGAGTTTCGCATTCTACGGCGATGCCTTGGACTCCCCGTCGAAGAATTGCGTGTAAATACGGAGGGCGGCTGGACATCGGCTGATCATCTGATGTTCTACAACGGCGAACGTCCTGACGAGCAGACCGGTCAGTGGAATCGCACACTGTGGCCGGGTACTCGGGCAGGGCAGGGCGGAGCAGCTTACGATCGATGGCGATACGGTGACCGAAATCGCTAAGATATTGCGGCTACGATAGTCATTGAGCATGACACAAATCCGTGTCAGTTGCCGCGCCTTCAGTGACTTCAAATCAATCGTCGCTTGCAAACCACTCTCGACCAACGGCCCGAATGCTATGAAGTCTCTGCCCCGCCTTGTTGCGTTGGCTGCCATCGTGTTGACCAGCATGATCGCAGAGTCAAAGCCCATTCTCTCGCAATCGGTCGATGTGACAAACGTTGAAGCACGCTTCGGCATAGAGCTTGGTGGTTTCCTGAAGGCTCACTGTCAGCACTGCCACAATCCAGCGAAGCAAGAAGGCAAACTGGATCTGACTCAGGCTGTTTCAGTCGATGCAGTGCGAGCTAATCATCGTTTGTGGGAGATCGTCCTGCATCGACTGGAGCAGCAGGAAATGCCTCCGGCTGATTTTTCTCCTCAGCCATCCGAAGAATCCCGTCAATTGGCCATCGCCTGGCTGAACGATTTCCGAAAAAGTGAGGCTCAACGGCACTCGGGCGATCCAGGTCCGGTTCTGGCCCGACGGCTCAGCAACGCCGAATATGACAACTCAATACGCGATCTCACAGGCGTCGATATTCGACCAACTCGAGAGTTCCCGGTCGACCCGGCGAATGAAGCGGGATTCGATAATTCGGGCGAATCGCTTTCGATGTCGCCTGGTTTGCTTGCGAAGTATTTGACAGCCGCAAGACTGGTTGCCGACCACGCAGTGTTGACCCCACGAGAAATTCTCTTCGCACCCTATCCTGTTGTTGCAGAGACAGATCGCGACAAGTTCTGCGTCCAGAGAGTTGTTGATTTTTACGCAAAGCATGATGTGGACTATGTTCAATACTTTCTCACGCTGTGGAGGTATCAACATCGCGTGCTGACGGGCAGAGAATCATGGACGCTGCAGGAATTTGCAGAGGAATCACATCTCAGCGCCAAATACTTGGAGATGTTGTGGCAGATGCTTCAATCGCAGAATGCAATCGGCCCGCAAAAGGAACTTCAGGAGGCATGGGCCAGGTTACCAGCCGGCATCGAACAGATCGACAACGCTCGCATCGCATGCGAAAAACTGTCGCAGCTTGTGAAGGAAATTCGTTCAGACCTTGATGTCACGGTTGAACGATTAAAGGTTGATGACCTGTCGCCTGGCAGTCAGCCTTTGATTCTTTGGTGGAATCAGAAAGTTGCCGAAAACCGCATGTCTTTCCCGGGCGATGGCGATGACGCAGATCTGGATAGCGCGCGAAAACAGTTCTGCGCACTCTTTCCAAATGCGTTTGCTGTCTCAAGTCGAGGACACTATTCCAATGCGGAACTCGGAGCGAACATTCGACTTCTCTCGGCTGGCTTCCATTTGATGCAGGGATATTTTCGGGATGATCTGCCACTCCGGGAATTGATACTGACCGACACCGAGAAGCAGCAACTGGATGAACTATGGCAGGATCTGAATTTCGTAACCCTCGCGCCGATCCGCCAATACAAAGACTTTCTGTTTTTTGAGCGTGCAGAGCCGCCTCAGTTTGCCGGTGGCGAAGAATTTGACTTCGCTCGCCCCGAGAACCGTGACGTGACATCACAGGAGAATATTCAGCGTCTCAAAGAATTGTTTCTCAACAAGGCTGTCGCGCAAGGAGCAGATCAGGAGGCCCGGAACGCGATCAAGAAATACTTCGAAGACATGAATCAGTCGTTTCGGTGGATCGAGGAAACTCAGCGCGATGCCGAGTCAATTCACATCCAATCATTGCTGAAATTTGCCGAACGTGCGTGGCGCAGACCTTTGACAACCAATGAACAATCGGAGGTCAAAGAGACTTATAATTCGCTGAGAGAACGCGAAGCACTCAGTCATGACGATGCAATTCGCGACTCAATCGCTGGCGTGCTGATGTCACCTAAGTTCAGCTACCGTCTTGCGTTAATCGCAACTCCGAAGGTTGCAGCGTCGACGGTTGAGGGAACTGCGCCACTCACTGACTATGAGCTGGCCAGCCGACTGAGCTATTTCCTATGGGCCAGCATTCCGGATGAAGAGTTACTGCAGCATGCGGCGGCCGGAGATCTTCACCATGTCTCGGTACTGACATCACAGGTTCGCCGCATGATGAAAGATTCCAGAATACGTGGCCTCGCCACCGAGTTTCTCGGGAACTGGCTGGACTTTCGACGGTTTGAGGAGCACAACGCGGTCGATCGGGAACGATTCCCCATTTTCAACTCGGAACTGCGACAAGCGATGTATGAAGAGCCGATCAGGTTCTTTGTGGACCTTGCAGAAAGGGACGGTTCCCTGACCGACTTCATTGGCACCGATCACACCTTTGCGAATTTGCCCCTGGCAGCGCATTACGGATTTGATGTCACAGGGTTTTCGGCGAAAAACTCGGCTTCATCAGAATCCAATAACGAATGGCTGCGGTTCGACAATGTTGCGGCGCATGGGCGAGGCGGTTTGCTGCCGATGGCCGTCTTTCTTACGCAAAACTCACCGGGACTGCGCACAAGCCCCGTCAAACGTGGCTACTGGATTGTTCGCAGACTCCTTGGAGAACACATTCCCGCGCCGCCGCCCAATGTTCCGGAACTGCCAAAGGCGGAAGCAGATTTCGGCGACCTCACATTGTCTCAACTGCTGGCGAAGCATCGCGATCATACGGCGTGTGCTGGATGCCATCAAAAATTTGATTCGTTCGGACTGGTGTTTGAGGGCTATGGTCCTGTCGGTGAAAAACGGGACCTCGATCTCGGGGGACATCCCGTCCAGACTCACGCAACTTTCCCGGATGGATCCGAAGGAGATGGACTTGAGAGTCTGCACAATTACCTGATGAGTAATCGCCGCGATGAGTTTATTGACACCATTGTTCGACAGACGTTTGCCTATGGGCTTGGAAGAAGCTTGCAGCTTTCAGATGGGACGGCGATCGAATCAACAAAGGAGAAGCTTCGTGAGAAGAACTATCCTTTGAGCACGCTGCTTGAGGCGGTGGTGACCAGTCCGCAATTCGTCAATAAACGCGCCGATGAACCATCACTTCAAATCGGGAAGGTACGGGTCAATCGTATTCTGTTCCTTGGAAACAGCATCACACTTCATGGCCCTCTGGAAAGCATTGGCTGGACCGGCAACTGGGGTATGGCAGCCAGTGAAGAGTCCAAAGACTATGTCCACTTGCTGACGAAGCAGATTGCAGAAGCCGCGCAGGGATCACCAGAAACGATGGTGCAAAATATCGCCGACTTTGAACGAAATTATGCGGCGTACGACATTCCAGCAACGTTGCAGGAAGCCATCGATTTTAATGCCGACCTGATTATTGTTGCGATTGGTGAAAATGTCGGTCAGCTAAAGACGGAAGATGAGCAAACCGTGTTTTCAGAGTCGGTTAAGAACCTGCTGACTGAAATCCGCAGCAACAAAAACCCAACCATACTGGTACGAAGCACATTCTGGAGCGACACAAGCAAAAACGTGGCACTTCAGAAAGCCTGCTCCGCAACCGGCGTTCATTATGTGGATCTCGGAAGGCTGGATGCTGATGAAGCCAACTTTGCTCGATCAGAACGAAAGATTGAACACGCGGGCGTGGCTGGTCATCCCGGCGATCGAGGTATGCGAGCGATCGCCGACGCTTTGTGGATCGCAGTTCAAAGGATCTCAGCGAATCCGTAGTCGTTCTGGCTCGACGCAGCCAATCGCTGGTCTCACATTGCAATGTGAACAGCTAGCCGATGCCGCCGAGCTGTCGCACGGCCTCGTAAGCAACGGTGTTGGCGGTACTGGCCAGATTCAAACTTCGAACCAGATCGCTCATGGGCAGTTTCAGATTTCTCGACGGCAATTCCTGCAAAATCGACGGTGGAAGTCCGCGAGATTCACTACCGAACAGCAGAATATCGCCCCGTTGAAAGGTGGCATCCCAGACCAGTCGAGTTGCTGTCTTTGTCAGGCACCAGACCTGAGCGGCGGGCAAGCGACTGCGGATTTCATCCAGGCTGTCAACAACTTCCCAGTCAAGATGTTGCCAATAGTCCATCCCAGCCCGCTTCAAAGAACGATCATCAACTTTGAATCCCAACGGACGAATAAGCCATAGCCGGGCACCGATGGCAACGCATGTTCGGCCGATGTTCCCCGTGTTCTGCGGGATCTCCGGTTGATGGAGTACGATGTGCAGAATCGGATCATGTTCCGAGCGGACGGGTGAAGAGTGATCCTCTGGCAACGATGCAGATTCAGACATCGTAATGTGCTCCGTGGTGCTAATCAGCGTCCGAATGAGTTGAGTCGGAAGGACGGATCACTTTGCCCCTTGAGTTCTTCAATTCCGGCCATTCGGATCATGAGAAGATTTTCGGAACTGGCACTGCTGGTATCCGGCAAAAAGAACAGACGGCCGAGATTCCATTCAGTGGATTCGTGATACCCAATGACAGCAACTTCACCGGTCAACAACTTCACCGTAAACTGGTGATCATAGATCGGCATTACGTTCTGTCGCACCGGAAGCTGATCATTCGCCCCTTGAACACTGAGACGAGCTGTTTCCGTGCCCGCATGAATCTGTGGCAGCACATTCAGCAGTACCCAGTCTTCGTTTAATTCCTTGACTGTGACTTCGAAGACACACTTCATATTGGATCTATCACGCAAGGCCGACAATTGCGGAATCTGACTGACTGGCAACTTGCCGGAATCAAGCGGCCCCTGGACCTCCAGCAGACTTTTGCCTTCCAGCATCAGACTGAATGCGGGACCGACAGAGACCTGATTTGCCGTTCCTGCGATCTGCCGAAGATCACTGGGACGATTAGCGGCGACGGCTTCCTGAGCAAGACTTTGCAGAGCCCACGGAGCCGTACTGCCAGCCACTCCGACGCGAAACCCATTTTCATTGAGTCGCTGCCGCACGTCTGGCGACATGAGTCCGCTTTCGTCCAGTTCTTCCCAAACATGACGGCGGACTCTGGCATCGTTAACGGGTCGTCGTACGATACTGGCTTCGAGCCGAACCATGCTCAACGTTGGGCCATCTTCCGCTTCAGCAGCCGATTTGCGTTTTGACCACGGCAGACCTGAGGACAATCCGGACTGAGCGGAATTCTCTGCCATAAACAGCGCGCAGCCCGGCAGTAACAACAGCATCGTTGCCACCGCACAGACTCGGGCCGAAAGCATAATGGTTACTTACAGAGG
This sequence comes from uncultured Planctomycetaceae bacterium, assembly GCA_903921605.1. The sequence continues at coordinate 14,778 of CAIXQV010000770.1, forward strand.
GACAAACCTGGCCTTTTCGTTGTCGCGATCCGGGAAGATTTTCAATAACCTTCGCCGACGCGAGGCGGAAAACTACGGCATTTCGCCACCACGAGTCAACGGCAGGTTCGGTCAAACAATCCAACTCAGGCAGTTTGGGCAAAATAGAGACAGGCCCAAACATCACCCTGCGTCTTGTACCGGCAGTCGCTGCCGCTGCCCTTCAACGCAAACAGGATAAAAGCCATGACTGCTCAATTGCTTAACGAACTGCGAGTCGGCGAGGGCCACGACACCCACCGAACCATCTCCGGACGCCCCCTGATCATTGGCGGTGTCTCAATAACAGATGCGACTTTCGGCCTTGATGGCCATAGTGACGCCGACGTCCTGCTCCACGCAATCATTGATGCCATGCTCGGCGCGACAGGGCAGGGTGACATCGGTGAATGGTTTCCAAACACAGAATCACAATGGAAAGACGCAGACTCAGCAAAGCTGCTGGATGTAGTCTGGAACAGCGTGCAGGATCAAGGTTGGCGAATCATCAACCTCGACTGTACGATCCACGCAGAACAACCAAGAATGTCCGTGTGGAAGCCTCGAATTCGCCAGCGACTCAGTGAGTTGTTGGATGTTGCGATTGAGCGACTGAATGTCAAAGCAAAGTCCGGGGAGAAAGTCGGGCCGGTTGGAAGAGGCGAATCGATCTCTGCAGACGTCGTTGTGCTTCTCGGCAGATTCCGGAATTGAACCAATGGCTTTCTGAGCCAACGCCATTCGCAGATTTCACAGAGGAACCAGACCTCGTTTCTGTGATCACAGGGATGTGAAGATGACATTTGAGATTCGTACACAGAATTTGATCTCACCTCAAACTCGATATCTCGGGATAGATCCGGGGCTGAACCGTACCGGATATGCGTTGATTGAGAGAACTTCGCGCGGACCGGTGCTCCGTGAGGGAGGAGTGATCCAATCAACCCGGGCTCTTACACTTCATGAGCGAGTTCACGAAATCGGAACCGGCATTAGAGATGTCATCGCGGAACTCAAACCAGAGATTGTGGCCATCGAGCAGGTGTTTTCAAACTCGCTGAATGTGCGATCTTCACTCCTGCTGGCGCATGCTCGCGGTGCCATTCTGATGACAATCGTTGAGGCAGGAATTCCGGTTATTCATTACACTCCTGCCGAGATCAAGCGATTGCTGACAGGCAGCGGAAAAGCGCCCAAAGACCAGATCCAGCATGCGATCAAGGCGGAGCTGAGACTTCTTGAGATCCCGGAACCCAACGACGTTGCCGATGCGTCTGCGGTGGCGTTGTGCCTGTATCATTCGGTCCGAGTCTCGGCGTGACGATTGGCGATCAGATCATCGAAGATATTCTTTCATCCGTAGAGGTGTTTCTTGATTACTCGCGTCACTGGCAAACTTGTAGGCCTCAACGAATTCTGTGCAACAATTCGCATCGGCGGGTTCGACTACGAAGTTTTACTCCCCGATATTGTTCGTCGGCAGCTTCAGTCGAAACTTGATGAAGAGGTCAGCCTGCGAACCATTGAATATCTCGAAGGCAATCCGCAGCAGGGCCGACTGACTCCTCGGATCATTGGATTCACCAACGAAGCGGAACTTGAGTTCTTCGATCTGGTCTGCTCCGTCGATGGCCTCGGTGTAAAGAAGGCACTTAGATCCATGATTCGCCCTGTGCGAGAAATTGCTGAAGCGATCGAGGAAAAGGATATCAAGACGCTCAGTACACTGCCGGGAATCGGTCCTGCCATGGCCGAACGAATTGTGGCCAAGCTTCGACGCAAGATGACAAAATTCGCTCTGATGATTGCCGCCAGAATTCCCGATTCCACAGATGCAGCGTCTGATCTGATGTCAGAAACATACGAGGCACTGCTGAGTGTTGGTCACGCGCCACAGGATGCTCGTGAGCGAATTGAAACGGTGATGCAGGCGGGCAAGAAGTTTAAGTCTGTTGAAGATCTCCTCGCAGAAATCTACCAACGCCAACGAAAATGAGCCTCGCACGCAAGACGGCGTAGCGAGGCTCATTCTGACTCAAACAGTTTGCGATCAAGTCTCCAGAATAATATTCCGGAGACTAGTTCACCTGACGAATCTGGATCTTCGCTGGAATCACTGCGGCCTGCTTGGGAATCGAGATCCTCAGAACTCCCTGCCCAAACTCAGCATCAATCCCGGCGACGTCGGCATCCTTCGACAACTGAAGCCGCCGCACAAACCGGGAATATCGTCGCTCATCAACGACCACGTTTCCGCCTTCTGGAACCTGTGGCACGGAGCGCTCGCCAGCGATGACCAGTATTCCTTCTTCTACCTGAATCGCGACCGCATCCGTCGAAACTCCGGGCAGATCGCACTCGACCAGATAGTTGCCAGGAAACTCAACCACACGCAAGGCGGGCGTCCGGGCGGGAATGGCCTCAGTCTTAAACACGTCCCGTACAATCTGATTCAATCCACGATCCAGCTCTTCAAGAACATTTGTTCGACAGTTTCTTTTTGACTGGCAGTTCATGACAACGCTCCTCACTTGAAACGAAGACTTCATTCACTGCAATGAGCATCACAAAGATTGCTCCTTCATCACTTGCAGTTCGTAGATACAGAAAAGCAACTGACGTTCCTATCACAAGAAAGAAGTCACAAACCTATTCAAGCAAATAATTTACGACACATAAAGAACACAAGTGCCATTTTGACACCAATCAATAAGCCGCAAACAAACCGCCATACTGGCACCGCAGATGAACCTGGCTGCCATAACAGCCGCCTAAACATAATTACCACTCTGCCTGCCCTCGCAGCGTCAAAGCGATCTCCCAGCAATCGCCAAGGTGACTCGGACAAGGCAGGAACAGGCTGATGAAAATCACCACTGAGTGAACACTGATCTTCGTGCATGCTGTTGATTTCGTTCGCCCCGCCGTTTTCACGACGTCGGGAAGCACTATGATTGCCTTTGGCGAGGGCACACAGGACCGTTATGCTTCGCAGAGACGTGGCATGAGTGGCAAGGATTCGCAATGTCTGACGCCGCGTAGGTCCTCCCGCTCCCGTCCATTTCCAATGAATTTTCTTCCGACCGTTATGGACGCGATGTTTCCCGAAAGCCTGACGTCGATCAAGTGGCAAGGCACCTAGAGCCCATCATGACGAAAACGACCTTTCAGGGTCACTTGGACGACCTTAGAACAATCGTGGAACCTGCCCTCAGGTCTGCGTTGTCCCGCGCCGACTGGCCCGACAGCCTTGGATCAGCTGTCGAGTACAGCCTGATGGCTGGAGGCAAGAGGCTTCGACCGGTCCTGGTGCTTCTGGCGAATGAAGTCTGCGGAGGCTCTGCACAGGCTGCGATGCCTGCCGCCGTCGCAATTGAGATGATCCACACCTACTCGCTCATCCACGACGATCTGCCATCAATGGATGACGATGATTTCCGAAGAGGCAGACCGACAAGCCACAAGGTCTTTGGTGAGGCTCTTGCAGTACTGGCTGGCGACTGCCTGTTGACCTCCGCCTTTGAGACGGTGGCATCCGCTCCCTTGCCCCCTGGACAGATTGTCGAGCTGGTTCGCATTCTCGCGTCGGCCGCTGGCGGAGGCGGAATGGTTGGGGGACAAGTACTTGACCTTGAGGCAGAGCGAGGATCATTTCTTCGAGCGGAAAACTCGGCGTTGCTTTCAGAAATGACGGCGAATACTGGTTGCGGCCTCAAAGAAACAACGGTTGCGCAAAAGGCAGTTTTGCCCGGTTCTACTGCGGAAACAAAATCTCCAGGGTCGGCAAATTCAGATTTCGTGACGATCGATTCCAACCGAACAGCAGAGACTCGCGTAGTAGAACTCACCAGAATCCATAAAATGAAGACTGGTGCTCTGATTGCAGGTGCTCTGGAACTTGGTGCAATCTGTGCATCGGCGGATTCTGAAAGCCGAAACCAGCTTCGCCAGTACGGGCACTGCATTGGCCTGGCGTTTCAGATTGCAGATGATTTGCTGGACGTAACTGGGGAACAAACAAAGCTGGGTAAGAAGCCCGGTCGTGATGTTGATCTTGGAAAACTAACCTACCCCGGCTTGCTGGGTATTGATGAAAGCCGCAAGAAGGCGGAACACCTGATTCAAGAAGCGTGTCGCGCTGTTGAAGTGTTTGGGGACCGCAGCAGATGGCTAAAGGATTTGGCCCGATTCATCGTTGAAAGAGACCACTAATGGCATTTGAGATACTCAGTAACGTCCGATCCCCTAAAGATCTGGCCCACTTGACCGACACGGAGCTTGTCAGCCTTTCAGACGAGATTCGCGAAGCACTGCTCACGATCGTCTCGGACCGCGCGGCTCATTTCGCCAGTAATCTGGGTGTTATTGAACTCAGCATTGCGCTGCACCTGACATTCGATTTTTCAAAGGATCGTTTGATCTGGGATACTGGTCATCAAATTTATCCGCATAAGCTCATCACCGGTCGATTCGATCAGTTTTCGAGCATACGTCGTCGAGGTGGTCTTATGGGCTACCCGAATCCTGCAGAAAGCGATTATGACCTTTTCGTAACCGGACACGCGGGCAGCAGCGTTTCAACGGTGCTTGGCATGAAGGCCGCAGATGACCTGCTGTTCAAAGATGGCCGCAAAAGCGTGGCCGTGATCGGCGATGGTGCATTGCCATCAGGGATCGTCTTCGAAGCTATGAACAACGCAGCAGGCCTGAAGAAAGATCTGCTCGTCATTTTGAATGACAATAAGATGGGCATCTGCCCTCGCGTCGGAGGACTGGCCAGCTATCTGGATAAAGCACGAGTCGCCCCGTTCTACAATGGCTTAAAACGAGATGTTTCATGGTTGCTCAATAAATTGCCCCTCGTTGGTGAATCCACTGAGAAGGTCCTGGGCGGCTTTAAGGATGCCCTGAAATCGTTTCTGCACGGCGGAATGTTGTTTGAAGAGATGGGCTTTCGTTATATCGGCCCGGTCGACGGCCATGACATCAAATCACTTCGCAGCTACCTTGAAATGGTTCGCGATGTAAAAGGTCCAGTTCTCCTGCATGTCTTTACGGAAAAGGGTCATGGCTTCGAGCCGGCGTGTAAAGACCCGGTCAAATTTCATACGCCGTCGCCATTCAAACGGGATACAGAAAACGAAATAGTTCCGGTGAAGAAGTCATCGGAGATTTCCTACACAGAGATCGTCTCCGAAGCGATTCATGATGCCATGAGCGAGGACGAAAAAGTTTGCGTGCTGACCGCTGCTATGTGTGCGGGTAACAAACTGGAACGAATTCGTGACGAATTCCCGGATCGTTTTTTTGACACCGGGATTTGCGAAAGCCACGCCGTCGCCTTTGCAGGAGGAATGGCGAAGTCGGGAATGAAGCCTATCATCGATATCTACAGCACTTTCCTTCAGCGAAGCTTCGATCAGATTTTTCAGGAGGTTGCCCTTCAGAACCTGCCGGTCATTTTTTGCCTTGATCGAGCTGGACTGTGTGGCCCGGATGGGCCGACTCATCACGGTGTCTTTGACAACAGCTATATGCGAATCTTCCCGAACATGATCGTCACGGCTCCGGGCGATGAGCTGGAAGTTCGACCACTGCTGGAATTTGCCCTGCAAAGTACCTCACCGGTATCGATTCGGTATCCAAAAACAAAAGTAGAGCAGGTACAGCGTGATGTCGCTCCGATCAGACTTGGGAAGTCTGAGGTGCTTTCTTGGGGCCAGGATGGGACGATCATCGCCTGCGGCACAATGCTCTCGCAAGCCGTGTCGGCTGCTGAACAATTGATGGCTCTGGGACTTAACGTAGGAGTCGTCAACGCGAGATTCATCAAACCGATCGACGAAGAAGTGATAGCGAAGGCGGCGGGGACAGGCTTTGTGATTACCATCGAAGAAAACGCAGCAATGGGTGGCTTTGGAAGTGCCGTCCTGGAAGCGGCCAACCGACTGAGCCTCAACACGGAACGTTTCAGAATTCTGGCAATTCCGGACTCATTCGTTGAACACGGCGACCGTGATGAACTTCTGGCCGACCTCGGACTGGATGCTGCGGGCCTTGTTCGCGTCGCTAAAGAACTGAGCCAGCCCGTTGTGGCTGTCTAATGGCGTTATGCTTAGGAGTCATTTGAAAACAAAAACGTCGGTGAATCATACGCGGACTCGGCCTTTCACGGGGTTACCGACAACCGCCCTCGCAACGTGAGGTGAGCCAGCAAAAGGTATTGGTCCCCGGACAGGGACTTTCGGCTTGCGGCAAAATGCGAATCCCGAAAAGATTCGCCCTGCGCATAACTAATTGAACGAAAACGGCCGTTCAGGGCAGCGAGTACCCACGCGAGACGTTAATTCGACGAAGGTCAGGGAGGGTGATACCGTGAGTGATTTTGCGGTGCGACGAGCGATGTTGCTGTCTGCAGCCGGCGTTTTGATGCCGGGTGTTGCTCAGTCGGACGAGAAATCTCTGTCGCCGAATTCGGACGAAGGCATCACTCTCATCGATCCCCCGGACTCCCAGCGTGTAACGCATGTTCGATATTCCCTACGGATTAAGGGCAAACTGAGCACACCGTCCGCCGCGGGTGCGACAGACTGGGACCTGAACAGTTCAGCAACGTTTGATTTTGATCAACGCCGTTTTGCCTCAGATTCCATTGGGCAATTAGGTTTTCGGGCAGTTCGTCGATTTCAGCAGGCGGAAACAATCTCGAAAGTCGGTAAAGAGCACGAGAATGAGGTCAGCCTTCCGCAGCAATCGAGACTCATTCAGGTCTATGGCAGCGAACTGCAGCTTGTTCAACTGAGTCCCGATGTCCGATTGACTCGTTCTCAGATTGACCTCCTGCAATTTCCCTGCGACCCACTCGCAGTCACCGGCCTCTTGCCAGACAGAAGCCTGAAGGATGGGAAAGAGAAATGGAACGCGGACGTCTGGGCCGTTGCCATGTTGTCGGGAATTGACGCTGTCGTGACACAGTCTGCAACGTGCGAACTGAAGTCGCTCTCAGACGAGGAGGCCGTGGTTCTCTTCGAATGTCAGGGGACCGGAGCAATCACAGGATCATCAACGGCTGTCAGCATCAGCGGCGAAATGGTCATTGATCGCAGGCAATCCTTGATCAAACGCCTCAAAGCCGTCCTGAAGGAGAAAAGAACTCCGGGCACAGTGAGTCCTGGCCTGGACGTTGTGGCGGACATCGAATGGACTCAGGAGATCGCGAAGCCTGCGACAGACCTTCCGGAGACAATGCCAGATGCCATGCCGGATGAACGACGCCTGCTTTTGACTCTCGCGACGCCGTGGCGAGTACTGCTGCTGCATAACCGCAGTTGGCATGTATTTCATGAGACGTCGGAACTGGTCATGCTTCGCATGCTTCACGACGGTGCGCTGCTGGCTCAATGCAATATTGCGTCTGCGCCATTGATGGCTGCCGGAAAATTTACCAGTGAGCAGGATTACCTCGCGGATGTGGAGCGAGCACTCAAGGACCGGGCTGGCCGAATTGTCACCTCGAATGTTACTCCTGACCAAAACGGCTGGAGAATTCATCACGTTCAGGCCGGCGGAGAAGCAAATAAGAAGACTCTGATCTGGGATTACTATCTCTGTTCAACAAAATCTGGTGAACAGATCTCCCTCGTCTTCTCACACGCCGAGGAAGACAATCGCAGCTTCACAGGAGTCCCCGACCAGATGTTGCAATCACTGACAATTCGATCAGTTCGACCGAAAATTGCGTTACCACGCTGAGCGAATACCGGAAATCTGTCAAACGCTGCTCAGGAAATAGCCGTTAGCGGCAACAGAATCAATATCGGGCAGAGCGTCCAATTGCCAACATTGTGCTTCAGGCCGAGCGGGATTTTCAGACAAGTTGGCCCCGCCGTTTGAGCCATGAGATTCTCGGACGGACACAAATTGTCAGCCTGAACGCAGATACGCTCTTGCTCAATATTTCACTCGTCCTTTACCATTGGTTTGTCCGACCGTGAAGGATCGATCACAATCGTGATCAAGTCTGATAAGTTTAATTTGTATTTTCCGCTGAATCGCGTTCGAAGTTTAGTCCGCTTCGGTCGTGCGTTTGTCTAAGGAAATGTGATATGACAACGCTGTCTTTTGCCAGACGATCAACTTTTCTGGCGCTGGCTTTTTCCATTCTCGGCAGCAGCAGTATGTCAGCGGCGGAGAAAATCGTCCTGACTCCGGACGATGGAAAAACCGCCCAACTGGTTGCTTCAATGGTTTCTTCGCGGCACATCAATCATCCGGAAATCGATGATGTGCTCTCAGAGAAGCTGATGAATCGCTACATCGAAATCTGGGATCCGCAGAAACTCTATTTCGTGCAGTCCGACATCGACTCATTTTCTGTCGAAAAGACCTCACTGGACGACAAAATTCTTAAAGGCGATGTGATTTTCGCTACAACAGTTTTTGAGCGGTTCAAGCTTCGAATGGGTGAACGATCAGGCAAGATCGGTGCGACAATCGACGCCGAACATGACTTCACCGTCGAAGAAGAGATGATCAAAGACCCCGATGATCTGGCATGGGCTGTTGATGAAACAGAACTCGATGAACGCTGGCGGAAGCGGATCAAGTTTGATCTGCTTATGCTGAAATTGGATGATACGGACCTCACAGAAGCTCGAAAACGCCTGCACACTCGCTATCACACCAATCAGGTCTTTCTTGAGCAGACGGAAGCGCACGAAGTTCTGGAACTTTATCTTTCATCAATGACTCACTGTCTCGATCCTCACTCCAGCTACATGTCTCCTCAGACGCTGGCCGATTTCGAAATCGACATGCGTCTGAAACTGGAAGGCATTGGAGCCCGGCTGAAATACGAAGACGGTTACACGACCGTCGAAGAGGTCATCGAAGGTGGTGCCGCACACGCTGATGGTCGACTTACGAAGGGCGACAAAATCATCGGCGTCTCGTCCGATGCCGTGAAAGACTATGTCGACGTCGTCGAAATGAAGTTGACCAAAGTCGTCGACATGATTCGGGGCAAAAAGGGCACCAAAGTCAAGCTTCAGATCATGAAGGAAGCCGGTGGGATTGAGGACTACGAGCTGACTCGGACCGAGGTCAAGATCACGGAAGACGAAGTCAAAGGCAAAATTCTTGAATCTGAAGAATGGATTGATGGTCGCAAGTCAAAGGTCGGCATCCTGCAGATTCCGTCGTTTTACCGTGACTTTCAGGGTGCGAATCTTGGCGGTGAGTTCAAGAGCACCTCGCGGGACGTGAAGTTAGTTCTCGATGAATTTAAACAGAATGGCGTTGATGTTCTTGTCGTAGACCTCCGCTGGAATGGTGGGGGTGCTCTTCAGGAAGCGATCGAAGTCTCGGGCTTGTTCATTCCCAAAGGTGCGGTCGTTCAGGTTAAAGAACCCGGCGACAGCGTTCAGGCTTTTGAAGATGAGGACCCAGAGGTTTACTGGCGGAAACCAATGATTGTGGTCTGTAACCGGTTTTCAGCCTCGGCATCGGAAATTTTTGCGGGAGCGATCAAGGACTATCGCCGCGGTATCGTTGTTGGTGATCGCACGACTCATGGAAAAGGCACTGTCCAGAATGTCGTGCAGGTTGCTCAAAATCGCTTGTCACTGCGCCCTGTTGACCGAGGCGCATTGAAGTTGACGATCAGCAAGTTTTATCGAGTCAACGGCGACAGCACGCAGACCAAGGGCGTAACGTCAGACGTAACCCTGCCGTCACTGCTGAACCATCGTGAAATCGGCGAAGACTCTCTTGATAACGCCCTGGAGTTCGACCGAATCACGCGAGCAGACTACGTGCCCTTTTCTGCAAGCGTGACTGATGCGATGATTTCGCAGTTGAAGTCTCGCAGTGAAACTCGAGTTGCAGAGGACACAGACTTCGTTCAGATCAACAAGCTTATCGCCAAGTATCTTGAGCGTCAGAACGACAAGACGATTTCTCTGAGCGAGAGCGTGTTGCGAGCAGGAGAAGAAGAGCTGAAGCAGGAGAAGAAGGAAGAAGAAGAGGCCATCAAGCAGGCCACTGGTTCCGGCAAGGACGATATCTTCCCAAATAACTTCTATAATAAAGAGCTTGTGAACATCACGCTGGACTACCTTGAACTTGTGAACAGCATGACATCAGCTAAGAAATAGACCATTTCGATACCCGATCATGGATCGAATCCCACGGCAAGCCAAAGTCTACTTTGGCTTGCCGTTTTCTTTTTAATCGACAGGTATCAGACTTTCCGTGTGTTGCAAGTCCTGAGATACACCATATCGCGAAGGTTTTCGCCTCCGACAGGTTTAAAGATTTGACACCTGTTTTCAGGTGACGACCGCCTCTCGGGATCGCTACCCTCCGTTGACATTTCTATTGCGCAGAACTGCTCGGAGACATCGGATGACATCTGGATTTCCACGAAGGCGTTTTCTTTCCGGCATGGCAGCATCGGCTTTAGCATCGAGCCTGCTTGCGACTGATTCTCTATCGGTTCACGCCGGAGTGGCCTCAGCTCTCGGCTCTGCAGACCGCTGGAAGGCCGGGGTCGCCAAACGAGTCATCACGCCAGAAACATCGGTGTGGCTGGCTGGATATGGCTCAAAAAGAGCGCCTGACGGGAAGCTTCACGACCTCTGGATGAAGGCGATCGCCCTGGAGGACCAGTCAGGAAATCGGGCAGTTCTCATTACCAGCGACTTTCAGGGTGTTCCAAAGGTCATGAGCGACAGAGTCTTCCAGAAAGCGGAAGAACAGTTCCACCTGACGCGATCACAGATCATGTTGACGTTTTCACACAATCACTGTGGTCCACGGTTGGGAGACGACTTAATCGACTATTATCCTGTCGACGAAGCTCAAGAGAAACTGGTTGCCGAGTACACAGACCTGATGGTCGACCGGACAGTCGAACTCATCGGTGAAGCCCTGAAGAATCTGGCTCCAGCCAGCCTTCAGTTTGGAGACGGAAAAACAACGTTCGCCGTCAACCGCCGCAACAATCGTGAAGCAGATATTCCGGACCTGTTAGCCAAGGGAAGCCCTCTTGTTGGACCTGTCGACCACACGGTTCCTGTCATGACCGTCACACGCGAAGATGGTAGTCTGAGTGCGGTGCTATTTGGGTATGCATGCCATCCAACGACGCTCAGCTTTATGACGTGGTGTGGCGACTACCCCGGATTTGCTCAAGTAGAGATTGAACAGAACCATCCTGACACCATAGCGATGTTTGTGAATACATGCGGTGGTGACCAGAACCCGCTTCCTCGCCGTACCGTGGAACTCTGTGAGAAATACGGCCACATGCTTGCCGTTGCGGTTGAAGACGTTTTGAAGAAGCCTTTGAAGACCATATCCCCCGGCCTACGGACGGCCTTCGAAATGATTGACCTTCAATATCTGAATGTCGTTTCTCGAGAAGAACTGATGATGCTTGTGAGCGACAGTAACGAACTCAAAGCTCGCTGGGCGAAAAGGCTACTTGCAAAGCTGAAGGCCGGAGAAGAATTCAAGGATTCCTATCCGTATCCGATCCACGCATGGCAACTTGGCAAAGAGACGCTTTTCGTCGGGATGGGCGCGGAGACTGTTGTGGACTATGCCTTGCGATTCAAGTCCGAATATGGCGAAGGAACATGGGTCATGGGGTACGCTGACGACATGATCTCGTACATTCCTTCACGACGAGTCTGGGAAGAGGGTGGCTACGAGGGAGGTTCAAATCTTTACGAATATGGCCGTCCGGCTTTTCGATGGGCGGGAGATATCGAGGATCGAATTGCTGCTTCAGTGCATAAACTCGTCAAGCAGGTCAAAGAGTAACAGCCTGCAAGGCACAAATGTCTGATCCGACATTTGACGATCATGACTAACCGAGCTGCCATTGCACTCAAGGCCGTACAGCAAATATCCTGAACCCATGCCGCTCATGTTGACGGAGGACGATAACCTTCGTCCAATCACGATAAGGGCGAACTCTGCAACAATGCGTTTTATGGCATGAATCTGTTAGCCTGCCAGAGGCTGATAAACCGCCAGGGGCAGCATAAATCGATCAGTGTCCTGCATAACTAAAGCTGCTTGATGCGTGTTCGGAGCAAAGTTGACGATAGAAGCGTAGGCGACGACTTTATAGACCGGCCACGAGGCCAACCTGCTCAGGGTCAAGAGACCTTCAGCAGGAATGAAAATGGGAAATGAACGTGATTCGAGTGAACGAGGACAAAGCCATCCGACGTGTGATGGATCTTATTTCAATTTCGGGTGGCAGTTGTCAGGAACAGGATGTCTCCGCGTGGATCCAGAAAGCTCTGACAGATGCAGGGATTCCGGAAAACGCCATTTCGATCGATAATGCCCACAAAAAGAGTCCCGCTGGCGGCACAACAGGCAATCTGATTATCAAACTGAAGGGCACAATCAAGGGGCCACGACGACTGTTGATGGCTCATATGGACACCGTGCCAATTTGTGCGGGATGTCAACCAGTTCGAGAAGGTGACTGGATTCGTCCGAAGTCCAAAGAGACTGCACTAGGCGGTGATAACCGAGCCGGTTGTGCCGTGGTGTTAACAGCTATCCTCGAAGCCATCAGTCAGGGACTCGATTATCCGCCGTTGACACTGTTGTTCACAGTTCAGGAAGAAATCGGACTCCGTGGAGCTCGTTTTTTGAATCCCGGAAAACTCGGCAAGCCAGAACTCTGTTTTAACTGGGACGGGCGAGATCCCAACAGCCTGATCACGGGGGCCGTCGGAGCAAACAACCTGTCGATCCGCATCGACGGAATCGCCAGTCACGCCGGCGCGCATCCACAGGATGGAGTGAATGCGGCCGTGATTGCGTCAATCGCAATCGCTCAACTCCAGAAGACCGGTTGGCACGGACTAGTTCGGAAGGGTAAGCAGCGTGGCTCAAGCAACCTCGGCGTCATCACCGGAGGAGATGCCACGAATGTCGTAATGCCTTTGGTGACTTTGCAGGCAGAAGCCCGAAGTCATGACAGCAAGTTTCGTCAGCAGATTGTTGCCGCGTGGAGAGATGCCTTTGAGACAGCGACGGACAGCGTCACAAATGCCGGCGGACAATATGGTTCACTAAAGTTCGTTGAGGACATTCGTTACGAAGCGTTTCGAATTGACGATAGCAGCCCATGTGTTCTTGCTGCAAAGGCAGCATCGGAAGCCGTTGGACTCCGCCCCATTGCCCAGATCTGTGATGGTGGATTGGATGCAAACTGGATGGCTCTGCATGGTTACCCGGCGGTGACGATGGGTTGCGGTCAGCACGAGATTCACACTGTCAAAGAACGCCTGAATGTTCCCGAGTATCTGGCAGCATGCAAAGTAGGCTTGGCTCTGGCGACAGGAATGTAAGCCGACCTGCTCAATCGATCGTGAATCGACTGAGGAGCTGCACCAATCAAATGGGTTCACGCGCAACTTCTGTTGAAAGTTCCTGACATGCGACTGGCACTGCTGGGCTGGCTGTTACTCTCCGGAATCATCGTTGCGGATGAAAAGCCGCCTCAGCCTGCCGTTCGAAAGCCAATTCCGGATCGGTTGGTGGTGCTGACGTTTGACGATTCGTCAAAATCACACTTCACCGTTGCTCGACCGTTACTTGAAGAATATGGCTTTGGAGCGACGTTCTTTATCACCGAAGGATTTGACTTCAAAGAGAACAAACGCGACTACATGACCTGGGATGAAATCCGTCAATTGCATGAAGAGGGATTCGAGATAGGAAATCACACGCGAGACCATCTCGGGATTACAGACAAAACTGTAGATCGCCTTTCGGAACAACTCGATGGGATCGCTTCGCAATGCAAGGCCAACGGAATTCCATCTCCCACAACATTTGCGTGGCCAGGAAATGCTTCAACACCGGCTGCTTTTGCGATTCTGCAGCAACACGGAATTCAGTTCGCTCGTCGTGGCGGAGCGCCAGAGTATCCGTATGAAGAGGGACGAGGATTTGCGTTTGAGCCCGGCAGCGATCACCCACTGCTGTTGCCTTCCGCTGGCGACGCTCGCCCCAAATGGGCCATTCAGGATTTAATCCAAGCCGCTGAACAAGCTCGCGACGGTCGAATCGCCATTCTACAATTCCACGGCGTTCCAGATACGGCCCATGATTGGGTTAGTAGTAGCCAACAGAACTTTGAGGCTTACCTGAAGTACCTTCATCTCGAAAAATACACGGTTATCGCGTTGAGAGACCTTCAGGACTACGTCGATCCCAAGGTTGCTCCGACAGATCCGAACGCCATCATCGACGCCAGAAAAGCAAAGCTGAAGAACTGAGTCCCGTTCATCGCTCCGAGCATGTTTTAACGCGTCTACGAAAACGGCTCATCGCAGTTGCGACGAGCCGTATTCATGTCGTAATCTCAAAGCACCTTTACGCCAGTGGCTTCTGCCAACAGGCTTTCAGATCTTTCAGGCCAGCTCGCACAAGCTGGCGCCCAGAAGAGGTGATGATCAGCTCTTCGCCAGTTGATGTCGCCCCAAGTTTCTCAAGAGTCACATCGGCGAGCAACTTGTTGAATGCTTCTTCTGAAGAAGCCGAGACCTCGACAAGAAATCGCGTGTTACTCTCAGAAAAGAGCGAAACAAACGAACCAGCTTTCAATTCGATCTTTACTCCCACTCCGCCAGAAAATGCCATCTCGGCCGCGGCTACCGCGAGGCCGCCTTCACTGAGGTCATGGCAGGAAAGAATCAGGCCCCGTTCGATCGCCTGATGCAGTGCCCGGAAGGTCCTCGGAGCCACTTCTTTGTCAACAGTCGGCACTTTGCCACCGCTGAGGCCATTGACAAGGTTGTAGTGGCTTCCGCCCATCTCGTCTTTGGTTTCACCAATCAGGTACAGCAGATTGCCGGGACCTTTGAGATCCATCGTGACACAGGTTTCAACATCGTCGACCTGACCAAGAGCCGTAATCAGCAACGTGGAAGGAATCGCAACCGTACGACGAGTTCCACTTCCATCTTCATAGCTGAACTCGTTATTCAGGCTGTCTTTTCCACTGACAAACGGTGTGCCGTAGGCCACTGCAATGTCCTGACAGCCGACAGCCGCACGAACAAGCGTGCCAAGAGTTTCAGGGCGTTCTGTATTGCCCCAGCAGAAGTTGTCGAGGATCGCAATACGATCCGGATTCGCACCGACGGCGACGCAATTTCGAACGGCTTCGTCGATCGCCGAAGCCGCCATCCAATAGGGATCCTGATCTCCGAAGTGCGGGTTAATTCCGCAGGAGACTACGAGACCTCGCTTCGAATTCAGATCGGGCCGAACAACAGCCGCGTCCGATGGTCCATCGTTATGGATTCCGACCAGTGGCTTAATCACGCTGCCAGCCTGAACCTCATGGTCGTACTGGCGAATGATCCACTCTTTGCTGGCGACGTTCAACGAGCCCAGAACCTTCTTCAGGTCATCCGTGTAATCCGATTTGCTTAAGTCATCTCCCGAAGTGAGATGAGTGTGCTTAATATCGTAAACGGCTTCTCGAATGACCGGCGGGCGACCGTCATGCAGGAAGTGCATACTGACTTCGCCAACTTTCGTGTCACCATACTTTAGAACCAGTTGCTTCGTATCTGTGAATTGACCAATCGCGGTCGCTTCCACACCCTCCGATGCACACAAATCCCGGAACTGCTCCCAGTTTGCAGGAGGCACCGAAAGGACCATTCGTTCCTGAGCTTCCGAAATCCAGATCTCTGTGTAAGACAATCCGGAATACTTCAATGGTGCCTTATCCAGCCAGACTTCGGCTCCTGTGTCTTCTCCCATTTCGCCGACGGCACTACTGAAGCCACCAGCTCCGCAGTCGGTGATGGCCGAATACAGACTCAGATCGCGAGCCGCCAGAATGACATCAGCGACCATCTTTTCGGTCACTGGATTGCCGATCTGAACAGCTCCACCACTGATATGTTCGCTCTCTTCGGTCAATTCAACGGACGAGAACGTGGCCCCGTGGATGCCATCTCGGCCTGTTCGTCCACCGACGGACACGATCAAATCACCGGGGCTGACTTTTTTGTCGCACTTGTCGACAGGAATCATCGCCACATTACCGCAATACACCAGAGGATTACCCAGATAGCGGTCGTCAAAACAAACGGCTCCATTGACCGTTGGAATCCCCATCCTGTTTCCGTAGTCTCGAACTCCGGAGACGACGCCCTGCATCACAGCCTGAGGATGCAGAACCCCCGGAGGAAGCTGATCGGCCGGGTAGTCTGGTCGCGCGAAACAGAAAACGTCAGTGCTGCAGACCGGGCGAGCCCCAAGGCCGGTTCCCAGCGGATCGCGGATTACTCCGCCAAGTCCTGTGTTCGCTCCACCGTAAGGTTCAATCGCAGACGGATGATTATGAGTTTCGACCTTAATACAGACGTTTTGTCGATCATCAAACTTAACTATCCCGGCGTTGTCTTTAAAGACGCTGACGCACCAGTCGTCTTTACCGAGCGATTCACGAATCTGCACCGTCGCAGCGAAAATTGTTTCTTTCAACATGCTGTTAAAGTGAATGTCGCGGACGATTCGTCCTTCCGATGATTCCACATAATGGATTCGACCACCGAGCGTCTTGTGTGAACAATGCTCGCTCCACGTCTGCGCGACAGTTTCCAGTTCGATGTCCGTCGGATCGCGTTGCAACGATCGGAAGTGATCCTGAACTGTCTTCATCTCTGCGATGCTAAGATAAAGCTGCCCCTTCTTGCTGAGAACCATCAGATCATCGTCGTTCATGTCTCGAATCGGAACGGTCGTCAGCTTAAGCGTGTATTCGCTTCCCAACGATAAGTCTCTGATTTGCAGAGGCCCCTTGACGACATACTCGATGGCATCATTCGAAAGCACCTTCTTCGTCAGTTGAGTCAGCTTCGCAGCATCAAGATTACCCGTGATCCAGTAACGTCGACAGGTTGCGACGTTCGTGACGTTCAAGTTCAGCCGCACTAATGCTCGCACCGCATTTTCTGCGACGCTGTCAGTCACGCCCGGGTGCAACAGAACGTTCAGCAAAATCTGAGACGGTGAATTCGAGATGTCTTCGGGCGACGCGGGCAATTGACGAACATGAAACTGCTCGGTCACGGAATCAACCAGCAACTGATCAGCCGCACGTTTGATATCGTCCTGAGTCAGTTCGCCCTGGATCAGAAAAGTGCGGGCCGAGATGACCGATTTCAGGCCAGCAATCCCCTGGCTCCTGGCACTCGCTAAAACTCGCTGACCTTCGTAGTCTTTTTCGCTGCCGATTGGCAGAATTTCCACTTCCCAAAGCATGATTGGTTGAGATCCGTGAGAGGAGACTGAGTGCCGACCGGCAGAACAACAGGAATCGCACTTATTTGCCGGGTGGGCAAATAAACGTTGAATTTCCCTGAAAACGGCCAGCCTGAAGAGGGTACCGGGAAACCTTGTACTGCTCAGGAATCAAAGTTCCCGCCGGTGCCAAAGTAATTTTGTGGACGAAGTATTTCACGGCAGGAACGTGAGTACAAGAAACGGAGCAGGGGGATTCTCAGGAAGCGGGATTCCGTCGAGGCGTCGGGTTGATGCGGGAAAACCAAGCAATCGACCAAGGAGGTCATAGCCTTAATTGACGGCGTCGGTACACTGTGGAGCGAAAATGAGCGATTATTCAGCTCCCGAACCGAGCGGCTGCATAAGACCGCACGATCGCTCAAGTTGTCCGTATTCAGTCGCCCGGGCTGGTAATGCGTGCAACCGGTTGAGCAACCCAATCAGCTTTTTTGCTCGCACTGCGAGTCTTTGAACCACCAGGAACTAATCAGACCAATGGCCTCTCTCCCGATTATTGACCTATCTGCTCCGTCATCTCCAGCCAGCTCGTCAGAGCCTCTCGATCCACGCCAGACAAAGGGAACCTATGCCTTCGTCAGCCTGGGCTGCCCCAAGAATCTCGTCGATAGCGAGAAGATGTTGGGGTCATTGTCTCTAGATGGTTATTCACTCGTTTCTGAGCCGGAAGGTGCTGATTTCGTCATCGTTAACACCTGCGGCTTCATTGAAAGCTCACGAGCAGAATCCCGCTCCGTCATTCAGGAAATGCTGGACCTGAAGAAAGCTGGCAAAACCAAGGGCGTCATCGTCGCGGGTTGCCTTCCCCAGCGACTTGAAGCCGACGGCGGACTGCTAAAGCAGATGCCGGACATTGATCATGTTGTGGGCGTTTTTGGACGAGATGAGATTACTAAGGTTGCCGATCGACTTGTCGGAGGTGCTCGAGAACAACGTGAATTGTTCCGCCCGGCCCCAATCAAGGCGATGAACGATCAGTCCCGCCTGCGAATCACTCCAGACCACTACGCTTACCTGAAGATTTCGGAAGGCTGTGATCGCACTTGTACGTTCTGTTCAATTCCGTCAATGCGCGGTAAGCACGTCACTAAGCCTATCGAGATGATTCTTGATGAAGCCCGTGAATTGTCCGACGATGGAGTACGAGAACTGATCCTGGTTGCTCAGGACACCACTTATTACGGAATGGATCTCTACGGCAAGGTTCAGCTGGCAGAGCTGCTGCGACAACTGCAGAAGGTCGAAGGCATCGACTGGATTCGCCTGATGTACCTGTATCCGATTAACTTCTCTGATGAGTTGATCGACGTAATCGCCGACTCACGCAATATCCTGCCGTACCTTGATATGCCTCTGCAGCACATCAATTCCAATGTGCTGAAACGAATGCAGCGCCGCGTGAATAGTGAACAGACCCGAGAACTCGTCCAGAAGCTTCGTGAACGGATTCCAAACGTAGTCCTGCGGACGACGTTCATTGCTGGGTTCCCGGGAGAAACCGACGAGCAATTCGAAGAGTTGAAGCAGTTTGTTAAAGAGACTCGGTTTGAGCGTATGGGAGTTTTCACATACTCGCTCGAACCTGGAACGCCTGCTGTCAAACTCGAAGGCCATTTGCCTGAAGAAGTCAAAGAAGCCCGGCGCGACGCCTTGATGGAATTGCAGCAGGAGATCGCCTTCGAGCATGCCGACAGAATGATTGGCTACGAACTGGATGTCATCATCGACGAAGAAGTTGGTGACGGAGTCTATGTTGGCCGTACCTTTGCCGACGCCCCGGAGATCGACTCTAACGTGATTGTGACCGGTTCTGAACTCCAGATCGGGGACATGGTGCCCGTTGAAATCATGGAGCGTCAGGATTACGACCTCGTCGGCATGGTGTCCATGATTGATGATGAGGGCGAGGAAGAGTAATCTGCTTGCGAGGCGGCTGTAACACAGGAATGTCGATGGCGGACAAAGGTCCAACGACAGGTGTCAGCAATGACCATGTTCGGCGGGACTTACCAACCGATCATGATGTCCGTTCACCGCCCGTTGGATTCAACTTCCTCTGACCGCAGGTTGGTACGCAGTTTTATATGTCATCACCGGAAACGACACCTCGCACCGAAGCAGAATCGGAGCCGAAACGCGGAGCGGTCATTGGGCGTGAATCGCTCAATATGCCAAACTTCGTAACGGCAACGCGGCTGCTTTTGTCGATTGTCCTTTTTTCGATGATCACCACCGGCGGCTGGTGGATTTCCTCCGCCGCTCTATTTGTCTTCGCCGCATCGACCGACGCGCTCGATGGCTACTTGGCTCGCAAGTACAAACAAATCACTGTCCTGGGACGCATTCTCGATCCGTTCGTTGACAAGGTGATTGTTTGCGGCACGTTCGTTTTTCTTCTCGAGAAACAGGATGCGCCTGGATCCGGTGTCAACGCATGGATGGTCATCCTTATCATCGGACGTGAGATGTTTGTCTCCAGCCTCCGCGGAATTCTGGAGAAAGAAGGCAAGGATTTCTCAGCTAGCCTTTCAGGCAAACTCAAGATGTCTGTCCAGTGTGTCGCAGTAACAGCCAGCCTTCTCTCGCTCTCCACAGATCTCCCGTGGCCATGGCTACCAACAGTCAGAGACGTGCTGCTCTGGATCGCCGTCGCGATCACAGTCTGGAGCGGATTTGTTTATCTGCTGCGTGGATTCTCTCTGCTGCGTCAGGGATAGTTCCTCAATTGTTCCGTAACGCGAGCCTGATGCAAGGCACGGTCGTTAAGGACAATACGGTATTGAACGACTGGAAGCCCAAGGCTTCGCTCGACTACGGGTTTTCCCTGGCGGAGAACCATCATGACCGGAGTGTTTGCATCCTCCTTGCAGTAAGGCGCGTTCCCCAGGGGAATTTCACGCAAGTGAGGGCAGTGATCCTCAGATCACAGGACCTGACTTCGCCACACGGCGGATCTACCTGGAAACTCCCACGGGAACTGCCCGCATCACGGGTTATAGAGGTACTTACTCAGGTTGGAGTTGATAAACACCGGTTCGTCAACCCGAATAAAATCTCTGACTCAAGTCCATAAAACTCACTCAGACTCGGCAAAGTTCAAAAGTCTGAGCTTACGGCACACAGAAGAAAATTGGAGACGCAGCGATGATCCAGTCAGTTGCACCATCAATGACATCAGGTTCATTTTCAGCACCGATTTCCGACGAAGTCGCCTTCCGAACATGGATGTCACGACGTGACGCAGCAAGGCAGCAGATCCGACGCCTGTCACGTCGAGAACTTCAAGTAGTGCAGCTCGTCTCCAATGGACTTGCAAACAAGAGCATTGCTCAGGAGCTTCAGATCAGCGTTAAGACCATTGAGAAACATCGCGCAAACGCGGCTCGCAAACTCGGAGTAAACAGCACGGCGGAGATGGTTCGCATCTCCGTTCTTGCAGACCAGGAGCTTCAGGAACGAAATCGATTCGCTAATCAGACTTACTTCGAGCCTGTAGAGTCATTGATCTCTAAAAACTAATTTCGATATTGATGCGAAGCATTACCTGCGGATTGATGGAACAGAAACTGCAAATGCGGCCCGGAGCGTCTCTGTACCTCCAACCGGCCCCCTGATGGCTGGATTCTCCACCGCAAATCCCGTCCTTGGAAACGGACCTGTGGAGAGGACTCTCAATCGGTCTGGCCCTTCGAAGACCAGTTGACCTTGACTCCACGCCCCTTCGACGGCGGCACTATCCTTGAAACAACATTGGGCCGAAGCTGGAAATCAGCCCATCCGATCAAAGAATCCTGAGCAGGCGCTTCATGGCTTTCAAGGGGTAGAGTTAATCCATCCCCCAGTCGAATATGCCCCAACAGCCTGACTCTGGAGGCCGAATCATGGTTTGGACCTGAGCATCAAACCTTGAGAGGTGCTGCGCAATTGCTTTCCCGAAGACAGGCGGAACCAACGATTTCCTGCCGTTGACTAGCCAGTATCCACCCTGACTGTACACTCTGTTTGCTCAGGTTTCGCCGAGCCCCAAAATCCTGCGACAACGGGTCATTTTGGCGATTAGAGGTTTCGTGTCATCGCGATTGGCTTCCAAGTAGTTCATCCATGTCGTCACCCCCATCCGTTCAATATGCGTCGCGCACGGACAAAGGGATGCGGCGCGCCATGAATCAGGATTCGTTGCAGATTCGAATGTGCAACGACGCGGACGAGTGGAGCCGTTGTGGCCACCTGTTTGTCGTGGCTGATGGTATGGGCGGACACGCCGTTGGAGATCTGGCCAGTCGCATTGCAATCGATACACTCCCGCACGCCTACTTCAAGAACAACAACGCCACAACCGTAGAAAGTCGCATGCGAGAAGCGATCGTTGCGGCAAACAAAGCCATCAATGATCGAGGGCGAGAGAACCGTGAGTTCGAAGGAATGGGGACTACGTGCAGTGTCCTCAGTCTTTCCGAAAGAGGTGCTCTGGTTGGCCATGTTGGCGATAGTCGTGTCTACAGAGTCCGCTGCGGACATATTGAGCAACTCACGTTTGACCATAGTCTCCAGTGGGAAATGATTCGGCTGGGTCGAGCAACGCCAGAGAATGTAGAACTCTTTCACCCGCGAAATGTGATTACCCGCTGCCTCGGGCCTGACCCTCACGTCCAGGTCGACATCGAAGGACCATTTTCGGTTGAACCCGGCGACCTGTTCCTGCTCTGTTCGGATGGTCTGACAAATCACGTCAGTGATACTGAGATTGGACAGATTGTCGGATCAATGCCGCCAACCGAGTCCTCCAGGTTGCTCATCAATTTGGCGAACTGTCGGGGAGGGTCTGACAACAGTACGGTCGTGGTGATCTCGATAGACAGTTACCCTCACTCGTCTACTGGGGAGGCACTGTCTGGATCTATGCCAGTCGTGCAGGTACGCACGTCAGAGATAGCGTCAGCACATCGTGCTGGATTATGGAAAACTCTTCTGGCGATTGCAGCTGTGATCTGCCTCGTGTCCGGTATCAGCCTTGCGCTCATACAGAGTAACGCCCCAGCAGCTCTTTTGGTTGCAGCATCAGTTTTTGCATGGCTGATCAGCCGACGCATCTCGAAGAATGACCTGACAGTGACTTCGACGGATGCAGAGGCAGACCCTCTCCCCCAACTCAACAATCCAGATGCTTCGGCAGAGCACCCGGAGCCGCAACGACGACGAAATGTAATGCCGGATTCTTCCAGTATTTCACGATCGGCTTTTTTGCCAACATCGCCTTACAGAGTCATCAATTCGGAACTGTCGGAAGCACTCCTCTCGAATCTTGCGGAAATTCAAAGCGATCTTGTGCAGGCGGCAAGAGATAGTGGCTGGAAAGTCGACTTTGAAGAACTGACGACTCTAAACCGTCAGGCTGTTCAGTCACAGCAAGCTCAAAAACTTGACAGAGCCATCAAATCACGCGGAAAAGCAATTGATCTGCTGATGAAAGAGCTTTATCTCCGATCACGTCCAAACTAGATTCGGCCTCCCATCCCTTGTGATGCAGAATCCAGAAGCTCGGATCGACAAAACACGTTGGCCACACAGGAGATACATCAACAGCCAAATTGGGGGCTGGACCTCCGATCCTGGCGTGAATACGATAATCGAGCCGTTGACGCCCCCTGAGGGAATGATTTCCCCGATCCAGTTTCGCATACTGAGTCCAAATCTTCGCTGGCCTGTTTCGTGATACCTCCAATGAGTACCTTTCAGAAACAACCTGCTGCCGCAGAACCCGATTTGCCCGCAGTGGTTGCTCCGCAACGCGCAGTGGATAGCGAAACGGAAAATCCGTTGTCTCAGGAAGAAGCCGAACAACTGCAAAAGGAGAGGCTGGAGGCAATCCGTAGTGCGATCGCCCGTGGCGACTACGACTCAGAAGAGATCCTCGAAAAGGCGCTTTCGCGGATGTTGCAGAGCCTCGAAGACGAAGATTCTTCGGTTTGACCGAATTTTGGGTGCTGTTGAAGAACGGCTTTTCAGAAAAGAGCCGCTTCTTTGGCATCGCGAGTGACATTTAGCGAAATCCTGGCCAAACTGAGTCGGTCTTTGGGTGAAATCTAATTTTCACTCAGCCCAGCCGCTTGAGCCACATCATCGCAAGCTCAGGCCCGTGTCTCGGTTCAGCGTTTTCTCTGAGGTTCAAAGTGAGTGATCTGGCTGTCAACGAATTCGATCGTCAGGAAGTCGCAGCATCGCCTGTCGAGAAGTTTCGTGAGTACCTGGCGACTCAGGGAAAACGTCTGACACAGGAACGCGAAACGATCGTTCGCGAGATCTTCGCTGAACACGAGCATTTCGATTCCGATCAGATCGTCGCGCGGCTGACTCAGCCTCGACGCGACGGTGGGCGCGTCAGCCGAGCGACCATTTACCGGACCATCAGTTCGCTCGAAGAGGCAGGCCTGATTCGTAAGGTTGCACGCTCCAATGACCGTGAAGTTTACGAACACGATTACGGATATCCTCAACACGACCATTTCATCTGCGAAAAGTGCCAGCAGCTTGTGGAGTTTCGCAACGAGGAAATCTCAGCTGTCCTGGAACGAGTTGCTGCGGACCACGGCTTTCGCATGAGTGGTCATCGCCTGGAAGTGCATGGCATCTGTGCCGAATGCGCGAAGCCCCCGTCACGACGACACCGTAAGTTGGACATGATCTAGGCATGGCTTTGTCATCAGTGCGAGTGCTGTCTGTCATTCCGCCGATGACACAGCTCAACACGCCGTACCCGTCAACGGCTTACCTGACTGGGTTCCTGCGTTCACAGGGTATTAACGCCACACAGGAAGATCTGGCCCTCGCCCTCGTGCTGAGGTTGCTTTCATCAGACGGATTAACCTCCGTTCACGAGCGCATTCTGCTCATTGATGAGCAGGAGCGAACCACCGGAGTCAAACGATTTCTTCAGCAGTTTGATCTCTATCATTCGACGATCGATCGAACAATCGCCTTCCTGCAGGGGAAAGACGCCACGCTCGCGCATCGCATCGCCGGTCGCCGCTTCCTACCAGAGGGATCTCGATTCGACTCACTCGATGTCTATGTGGCGGATGAAGAGTTTAGCGACGATCCCATGGCATGGGCGTTCGGAATGCTGGGGGTCCAGGATCGAGCTCGGCACTTCGCAACTCTTTATCTAAGTGATCTGGCTGATGTTCTGCGTGAAGCCATTGATCCTAGATTCGAATTTGTCCGTTACGCAGAATCGCTGGCCCAGAGTCAGCCAACCTTTGATCCTCTCGCGGAAGCATTGGCTGCTCCTCTGAATCTTGTCGATGAGCTCCTGCAGGATCTGACACGGCAGGCAATCGATCGACACCGGCCGGATCTTGTGCTGATCACCGTTCCATTCCCAGGAACCGTCTATGCGGCTTTCCGTATCGCACAAGCAATTCGATCACAGTACCCCGCGATCAAGACGGCATTGGGCGGCGGATTTGCCAATACAGAGCTTCGTGAGTTATCCGAACCTCGCGTCTTTGACTATTTCGACTTCGTGACACTCGACGATGGCGAACGTCCTCTGCTGGCGTTACTGGCCTTTCTTCAGGGCCAACGCCCGGCAAGTCAACTCGTTCGCACTTACATGCGGAGTGCAGAGAACGACGACGAACCTGCCAAAGTTCGTTACATCAATTGCGCTGAGCCGGATGTGCCTTTTGCCGAAATTGGCACCCCGACCTGGGATGGCCTTCCCATCGACCGTTATCTTTCAACGCTCGATATGCTGAACCCAATGCATCGACTGTGGTCCGATGGTCGCTGGAACAAACTCACCATCGCGCATGGATGTTATTGGAAGAAGTGCAGTTTCTGCGACGTCACTCTGGACTATATCTCACGCTACGACACGGTGGCAGCAGAGACATTGGTAGATCGCATCGAGACAATTATCGCTGAAACGGGGCAGACGGGATTTCATTTTGTCGATGAAGCCGCTCCTCCGAAAGGGCTGAAGGCACTTGCCGAAGAATTGCTACGCCGCAAAGTTTCTATTTCGTGGTGGGGCAACATTCGTTTTGAAAAGTCATTTACTCCGGAACTTTGTCAGTTATTGGCAGACAGCGGCTGCATCGCCATCTCGGGAGGCCTTGAAGTCGCTTCAGATCGCCTGTTAAATCTGATGAAGAAGGGTGTCTCTGTTGAGCAGGTTGCTCGCGTCACTCGCGGATTCAGCGATGCCGGAATTCTGGTGCATGCCTATCTGATGTACGGCTTTCCGACTCAGACTGTGCAGGAGACCGTCGATGCACTGGAGTATGTTCGGCAATTGTTTGAAGAAGGCTGTATCCAGAGCGGCTTTTTCCACCGATTTACCTGCACGGTTCATTCTCCCGTTGGAAAGAACCCGGAGGACTATGGAGTGACGCTGGTTCCTCTTCCACAGGTTACGTTCGCAAAAAACGATATCGGCTTCATTGATCCTACCAGCGTCGATCATGACACTCTTGGTCAGGCACTCAACAAAGCACTGTATAACTTTATGCATGGCATCGGATTGCCGGAAGATATCCGCAGTTGGTTCGGCGGCAAGGTGCCTAAGTCTCGAGTGGCCAGGAACTTTATTGCCAGGGCGCTATATACGAACTAACGCGAAGGGTTGCACATGGACGACCATGCGAAACGAACTCAAATGGCAAGGGTGAGTTATCATCATTTGTCGTACTGCGTATTGTGCATTCTGTTGTTAATGCATTTGCCCTCTAGTCTTGGTGATGGCCCATCACATACGGACGTCTTGGTTTACGGTGCAACTCCGGCAGGTGTTTCTGCAGCAATCGCCGCAGCCACCGAGGGATATGATGTCCTGTTGTTTGAGCCCACGAATCGCATCGGCGGGCTGGTAACGAGTGGGCTGTCTCATACTGATTTTCATTCACGCGAAAGTCTTTCCGGTGCATTTCTGGATTTTGCCCAACGCGTGCAGAAGCACTACGAAGAGACTTATGGCCCTGATTCACAACAACTGAAGGACTGCGATGGAGGTATTTTCGCAGAGCCCAAAGTCAACCTCGTCGTCTTCGAGCAGTCGCTGGCGGAGTGGCCAAAGATCAGAGTCCTGCAGCAACATGTGCTGAAGTCTGTTGAAATGAACTCTGCCGGATCTCGCATACAGTCAGCAACGCTCACTGACGCGAATGGTGCTGAATTCACCATCAACGCTAAAGTCGTGATCGATGCGTCCTACGAAGGCGAACTGATGGCCATGGCCGGAGTACCATGGCGAGCCGGGCGAGAAGGGCAGGGCGAGTACGGCGAAACGCTGGCTCCCGAGGAGCCCGACGACCAACTGCAGGCCTACAATTTCCGTTTCATCATGACGCAGGATCCAGCGAACCGAGTCACCCCGCAGGCGCCTGAGGGATATCAACGCGAAGATTTCGCCGACGTTCTCGTGGCTCTGCAATCCGGCCAGATTGAAAAGATCTTCGATTACCCGCGCCGTTGCATTTTCAAAGCTCACCAGCCACCGCTTCCGAACGGAAAGTACGATATCAACGACGTCTCCGGCGGATTCGTGCGTCTCTCCTTGCCAGGACAGAACCTGAAGTGGCCAAAGGGAACAGCGAACGAACGTCAGCAGATTTACTCTGAACATCTGCGAGACCAGGTCGGACTGTTGTACTTTCTTCAGAACGATGAAGCGGTGCCGGAGAAATTTCGCCGCGAAGCTCAGCAATGGGGCTGGTGTCGAGACGAATTCACTGACACCAATCATTTGCCGCCTCAGCTTTATGTTCGCGAAGCTCGCCGAATGATTGGATGTCGTGTGTTTACTCAGCGAGACAGCGAACACGCTCCGGGAGATGCTCGAGCGGTCCTGCATCCGGACTCCATCGCCATGGGAGACTATGGCAACAACTGCCATGGCACGTATCACGAAGGTCCGCGCTTCGGAGGAAAGCATTCTGGTGAATTCTATAACCCCGTTCCGCCTTATCAGATTCCCTACGGAACACTGCTTCCAAACGATGTTGAGAATCTGCTGGTGCCAACAGCGGCTAGTTCTACTCATGTGGGCTTTTGCGCGTTGCGGCTTGAACCGATTTGGATGTCGCTGGGA
>CAIXQV010000771.1 GCA_903921605.1 uncultured Planctomycetaceae bacterium
AGACCACTCTTGACGACGACTTCGATACCTTCTGTCTGTTCCAGAATTTTCAGTCCGGCCTTGGAAAGGCTGTCTGTGATGAGAACTCGATACACGATTTGAAACTTTACTTCAGAGACAGGAAATGGTGCTGCAGGGGTCTGGGTCGCCCAGCAATATGCGGAAGCTCCGCCGGGGAGAGACTCTAAATGGATCGACGACAAATCACAAGACGCGAAGATCGGGGGCCGCGTTCGCCCTCGGTTTTTGGGCCTCTCAATTTCGGGGATGAGCTGCCCCGGTCGCCAGCATGAGCATAAATCGCCCAATTTCCAAGGGGTCTGTGATTCCGGACGGCGACTTTTTCGGGGCCGGATTCGCTTACCGAAACACCTCGTCCTTGCTGGTCGTCGCTCTGCGGGGATGCCGAGTTGGTAGGCAGCAATGATGAGTCCTCAAGGTTCTCGCGTCGGTCGATCTGACTTCGATCAGACCGGAGCGTCCGACGCTGTGGCCATAGTACTGAACGAGCCGATCACTGCAGATCCCGGCAACCGGGCCTGCAGGGCAGGTCATTCGAATTATGTTCGAGCGGCCTCAGAACGAATATTCATTGAACGTCGCGGTGTCGCTCCGAGATCAACCAAAGTAGCCGTCTCGCTCCGCCGAGACGAGCCTTGCAGTACCCCGCTTGCATCCA
Source organism: uncultured Planctomycetaceae bacterium (assembly GCA_903921605.1). Next base: position 680 of record CAIXQV010000771.1, read on the forward strand.
TCTGGCCCGTCAACTCTCACGATGCGTTCACACAAAGCGGTCTGCATCGAGTATTGCAGACGAAAGACCAAAGGCTCGTCTCAACGGAGCGAGACGGCTACGTTGGTCTGTCCAGAATCACGAAGTCGTTCTCGATTAACTCGGCAATCTGAACCAACAGAACTCCGCCCATTCATTCTGGAGCAAAGACCGGCGACAGTTTGCGGCGGCAGGCGCACCGCGGGGCGGCTGAGATCTGCTCCTTGCTGACGGCACCACTCGGCGCTGGATGGCATTTCCACGCAGTGGGAGTGCCACCCAACGAGAAAATCATGGAAGATTCGGATTCGTGAGTTCACGTTAAGGCCAGACGCTCAATCGTGTGAAGTTCTGCATGGTCCAGATGGAAGTCGAAGAGATCAAGGTCCAATCGCATATGTTCGGCGTCGGTGGTTCCGGTCAGCGGCAGCATTCCCACATCGAGCGCAAATCGAAAAACAATCTGGCTGACGGTCCGACCGTGGCGTTTGGCGATCTGAACCAACTCAGGACGCACCATCACGTCTCGATTGCCCGTCAACAAAGAAAAGCCCTGATAAATCATGTCGTTCGCGGCGCAGAACTCGCGGATGAGGCGATCCCATTCACGCGCTGCATAACATCGGTTCTGGACGAATCGCGGGCGAATGCGTGCTCCGTGATACAAAGACTTGAGTTGTTCCAGCGTCACATTGCTGACACCAAGCAAACGTACTCGACCACTGTCGTGAATTTCTTCCATGGCACGCCAGGCCGCCCAATCGTCTGACGCAAGACCGATTCGCTGAGTGGGGCCGTGCAGCACGTACGAATCAATGTACGCAGTGCCCAGATGCTCGAGCGACGAGGCAAACGATTGTTCCACCTGTGTTGCGATCGAGGCGGCGGGATCGTATGGCAGGCGATGATCCTGGCCGCTTCGGAAGGTGAACTTTGTTTGCAGGAACAGATCGTCCCGGACGACCACTCGGCTCGCAATCACGGCCTTGATGGCTTCTCCGACCGCAGCCTCGTAATAGTGACGTCGCTGATTGGCCGTGTCGATTCCGCGAAACCCCTGTCGCAGTGCCAACTCAGTCAGGCGCTGGGTCTCATGTTCTTTCCACGCGGTTCCGTAGAGGAATCGGGGCACATTAACATCTGCGAAGTCATTCTTCTGAGGTGTCATGTCGTTTCCGAAATTCTCATGTCCTCTCGTTGTCGCTTCAACGACGAAGGAACCTCTTGAACATGCCTCAAACCGCAGATCCCCAGCGAGCCAGCAGCGCGGCTCGATGCTCTGCCAGGTTTCCGGCCACGATGGCTTTTCGCAGTCCACGAACCAGTCGCTGGTAAAAGGCGACGTTGTGTAACGACAAGAGAATCGGCCCCAGCATTTCTTTCGCCACGAACAGATGCCGCAGGTACGCTCGTGAGAACCGAGTACATGCAGTGCAATCGCACTCGGCATCCAGAGGACTCTCATCCCTCTGATGAACCGCGTTTCGCAGCCGAACCGGTCCCGTGCTGGTGAAGGCCATCGCGTTGCGACCGTTGCGAGTCGGCATGACACAATCAAACATGTCGATGCCACGCGTGACGGCTTCAACGATATCTTCAGGCCGACCGACTCCCATCAAGTAACGAGGCTTGTTCGCCGGCAAAATCGGAACCGTGCAATCGAGCGTCTGATACATCAGTTCAGGGGCTTCACCAACACTGAGCCCGCCGACCGCATAGCCTGGGAAATCTATTGGCAGAAGTGCTTCGGCCGATCGTTGACGCATGGCCGGATGAATTCCGCCCTGCACTATTCCGAACAGAGCCTGGTCCGATCGTTGTTGAGCATCCCGGCATCGCCATGCCCAGCGAGTGGTACGATCTACGGCGACCTTGATTTTTTCAAGAGATTCGCCCGATGGCGGACATTCATCCAGGCACATCATCACGTCGGCACCCAGTTGCTCCTGAATCTCGATAGCTCGTTCCGGTGAGAGTTCCAGAGTGCTGCCATCGATATGCGATTTGAAGACGACTTTCTCATCCGTCATCTTCCGCATCTGAGCCAGGCTGAAGACCTGAAATCCTCCACTGTCGGTCAGGATCGGTCCCTGCCAGTCCATGAAGCGATGCAGGCCACCCATCTCGGCAACGATTTCCGAACCGGGGCGCAGGGCAAGATGATACGTGTTGGCCAGCACCATCTGGGCACCGGCTTCACGCAACTGAGCAGGCAGCAGTCCTTTGACCGTCGCAAGAGTTCCCACCGGCATGAACGCCGGTGTGTCGACAACTCCGTGCGGCGTCACCCATCGCCCAGCGCGGCCGGACGTGTTGGGATCGGCAGCGTCGAGATGAAATTCAAAGGCTGACATCTTCTGGGCTGCAATCTTTTCAATACGCGGCCACGATTGAGGTTATCCGCAAACAGGATATCCCGCGAATGCCCGGCCTCAATTTACACCGTGCGGAGAAAACTTACTGTCCTGGCAACCAGAGCTGTCCGCCGCCGCCTGCCGCCGGAGCATTTTCTGCACCCGGAGTCCAGAGGCCGCCGGATGATGAACCAACGGCGTACAGTCCGCCTTCGAGTTCTGCAGCGAGTTCCGGACAGCCCGCGTTCTCTAGCTGCTCGATAATCACGCTTTCAATCTCCGGGATCTTGTGCAAATATCGATCGCGGAATTTGTGCAGCAGCGGCTTCAACTGTGAATCTGTCGGATCTTCCAGGCGGAACGCGAGTTCGCGGATGTCGAGTTCCAGATGAACTCGGAACGCATCGCCACCCGGCTCGATTGCCTGACGAGCATTCTCAAGGCAGGTGAAAGTGAACTCATCGCTTTCTTCGACGCGAGCAATCGCCGCTCGCATCAACCATGCTCGACGAGCACCGAATTCCTTGAGAGCTGCAGGCCGACGAAGGATTTCATCAAGACCGTTTCGAACCTGGTTGCGAAGGCCCAGCACAGAACATCGATTTGTGAACTCGGACAATTGATTGTCCGCCAGCTTGGCCACATCCAGACGTTCGTACTGCATCGCCGGAATAGCTGCCATAGCGGCATTCGCGGGGATCTCTTTTGTCTGGCGAGAAGGCAGATTCAATCGCTGACGCAGCGCCTTGAGATCCGGGGCCTGATCGTAATTGGCAGCCACCGACAACATCACAAGCAGGCTGGCTCCCAGCTTTGTCTTGAGCGATTCCTCTTTCGAAGCTTCCAAGGCCGACTTGCCTCCCAACGTGGCGAGCGGCAGGTTGAGCCAGGCTTCGATGGCCTGTGGTTCCACAGAGCGAATGAGAGACTTGAAGCGTTTCTGAGTCAAGCCGGTCGGACAATAGTAGCGACGATCGAACGGGCGAGCTTCCGCACGCTCGTAATCCGTCACAGACTTCTTCTCTTCATCCGCTGATGTCAGGATCAAGTCCCCGGCAATTCCACGAAGTTTGACAATCGCGTTATCGATCTGATTCTCTGTTGCCGTGACAACCAGGAACGGATCAGTGATCGAAGCGGCAGCGGCTTCATCAGCATCAAGGATGTCGTAAAGATCCAGATCTGCGATGGATTCCGGCAGCTTGGAAGCATCTGTTACTTCTTCTGCAGTCACGACACTGGATAGCAGAACCATCATCGCGGCATGGCCCGTGCCATTGGGGTGATGGCAGTGCTCATGGTCGTGAGTATCATTGCGTTTGAAGACAGGGTCGCTTTCGAGGCGCGTCAGGAATTCTGACATCGATCGGACATTTAGCCGCACGGCGACGGTGCTGTATCGCTCGGTCGAGAGTGTAATGTCAATCTGCTGAGCAAGAGCTTCAGCTTCGATGGCCTGATCATAATCGTGCAGGAGTGTTGCGGCATGGTGCAACGACGCGGCAGCTTCGGCGATGCGACCGTCCCAAGCCTGGCAAAGTCCCATGTTGTACCAGATCGCGCCTTCGGTTGGATATGAGTCCGCAAGACGGTTGTAGAGAATCGCCGCCGGCTCCCAGCAGCCAAGTACGCTCAACTTGCGTGCTCGCATGTCCTGCTGAGTTGCCTCTTCACTGCAGGTGATCGGCAGCAACTGATAAGCACTGCGGAAATGAAACGGTAGTGATGATTCTGACTCAAAGCTGACCAGTTGGAGCACAAGCTGTTTCTGACGCTCACCGGTTGACATGCGGACGGCCAGAGCCAAGTGCTCACGAGCCGACAGCAGACAACCAGCCTTCGCCATGCCCGAGGCGATCATCGCGGCGAGATAGGCAATTCCCAAAGGCTGAGTCTTAGAGCACAACTGGAACGTGCGGTGGAGAATTCGGCGAGAGGCTTCGAATCCATCTTCTTTCAGACTGATCTCAGCGAGTGACAGCAGGATGCCCGGATGATCCGGATGACTCTTCAGGAAATCCGCGGCGACCTTGCGAGCTTCTGCGGTCTGACCCATTTCATAAAGAGTTGATGTCAATTCGCGAGCAACCACATCCTTGTCAGGATTCTTCTTCAGGAGATCTGTGAAGATTTTGGCCGCGGCCTCGGGCTGGTTATCGCGAATACGGAAGGCCCTCTGAAGATCTGGCAGGATTTCTCCGCAGCAGAATTTCAGCTTCTTACCACTGCCACAAGGGCACATTGAGTACGGGTCGTTGGCCATTCAGGCACCTGTTTCAAAGTTGGACGAATGAAGTTGAGTACGGTCGAACAACTGCCCCGAACATTCAGGCCCGGCGGCAGATTTGTTCACCGATGTTGTGTTTTCTGTTGTTTTCGCCACGCAAACATCCCGCGCAGCGAAGAAGGTTTTGCCCCGGAATTACCAGTGGCAAAGCCTTTGGCCGCGGGATGTTAACAGATTCTCTCATTCCTGGCAGTCTGACCGGAATCAATCATTTTCCCAAGAGCAACTTGCCATCCACCGCACTCGCAACCGCCCCAAAGTCATCCTTCGCCGACGCATCGAGGTTGTGGGGCTATTGCAATCGCAGGGTGGGACCAATGAGCATCACGAATGCCGACCCACAAATTTTCAGCTTTCACATTGGCGGGCCGGCGCTTCGATGGTCCCACCCTACAAGAACGCTTCACCACGTCAGGTTAAAATTATTCAGCCATTTTTGACCCTTTCACACACTCCGATCCCACCCGCCATCTCGGATTGCATCGCTTCGAAATCTGAACTTCCGCACGCAGCCGACCGCTTTGCTGGCTTTTCTGAACCCGGCCCGAGATTACCGAGGCGGTTCGCCTGCCGTTGCGGCGGGAATGCCATTTGCAGTCGGTGGCTGCCAATTCTGGTCTATGCAGCGTTCTGTTCTGCCATCGCTCTTTCTTCCGGGTGGGCGACATGTCGGGAAATCCCGGCTGAGGCTGAAATCACCACCACTCATGCCAGTCATCTTGCAGTTCGCCAGCGACGCGTTCTCAACTTTTGAGTGGCATCTGCAACGTACAACAAACACATCAACCGTAACTGACTTTTTGAAGGAACCACCATGACCGCCCAAGCTGAGAAGCAACAGTATTCCTTTCAGGCTGAGATCAGTCAGCTCCTGCAATTGTTGTCTCATTCGCTCTATCAGAATCGTGAGATCACAATCCGAGAACTCGTCTCCAACGCCTCCGATGCGTTGGACAAGTTTCGCTACGTCAGCCTGACCAGTGGTCAGAAGCAGGATGCGGATGATCTGAAGATCACGATTGACCCCGATAAAGAGTCCAGGGTTCTGAACATTCGTGACAACGGTGTCGGGATGACTCGCGAAGAACTGGTGAACAACCTTGGTACGATCGCCCGCAGCGGTTCGCTGGAGTTCCTCAAGAAGGCTCAGAAGGCCGGCGACAAAGACAAAGCTGCTGATCTGTCGCTCATCGGCCAGTTTGGCGTCGGGTTCTATTCGGCATTCATGCTGGCCGATCGTGTCGAAGTGGTGACTCGCAGCTACACCGAAGAAACCGGTTGGCGCTGGGAATCAACCGGCGACGGCAATTACACAATCAGCGAAGTCACCGAACCTGTCGAACGCGGAACCAGCATTCGCCTGCATTTGAAAGACGGACTTGATGAATTTACCGAGCCAGTGCGACTGAAGTACATCCTGCGGAAGTACTCCACGTTCGTGCCACATTCAATCTACCTCGAAGCGGAGCACATCAATAATCAGCCGCCGATTTGGGTGGAGCCAAAGAATACGGTGACCGAAGAGCAGTACCTCAACTTCTTCGAATACCTGACTCACTATCCTGGCCAGAAACCTTTGTGGCATCTGCACCTGTCAGCAGATTCACCGTTTCAGTTTTATAGTATTCTGTACTGCCCTGACGCGAACCTTGAAAAGATGGGCTTCGGCCGTTCAGATCATGGTCTGCATCTTTGTGCCAAGCGTATTCTGGTTCAGAATGATAATCGCGATTTGCTGCCGGACTATCTGCGATTCCTGCGTGGCATCGTGGATTCAGCCGACCTGCCGCTGAACGTGTCTCGCGAAGCTTTGCAGGACAATACCGTCTTCCGCAAGATGCAGAAGGTGATCACAAAGAAGGTTCTTGATCATCTCGATTCATTCTCCGAAGAGAACAAAGAGTCCTATCTCAAGTTCTATAAGGAGTTTGGCTCGACTCTTCGTGAAGGCATCACCGCGGACTTTGACAATCGCGATCGTCTGGCCAAGTTGCTGCGATTCGGGTCGACTCATTCGATGGGTACCACCGAACTGATTTCATTGCCCGACTACTGCAGCCGCCTGCAGGAAGGTCAGGAACAGATCTACTACGCTTGCGGTACCGATCCGGATGCTGTCCTGCGTGATCCGAATCTGGAAGTCTTCCGCTCACGAAATCTGGAAGTGCTGATTCTGACAGATCCAGCGGACGAATTTATTCTGTCGCATCTGCGTGAGTTCGACAAGAAGGATATCGTTTCAGTCGACTCGGCTGATCTGCAGTTGCCACCCAAGGCTGAGGATGCCTCTAAGTCTGAGGAAGAAAAGGCAGAAGCTGAAAAGGCTGCTCAGAGCGTTCCGGAGAACTTCGATACCGTCCTGAGTCTGATCAAAGAAGCTCTTGGTGATCAGGTTCAGGACGTCCGTCGCTCTGAACGACTGACGGAATCCGCCTGCTGCCTCGTGAATGCTCAGGGGTCCATGAGCACCACGCTCCAAAAAGTACTGCGAATGAATACGCCGGACTTTGAAATGCAGAAGATGATTCTGGAGCTGAATCCAAATGCGGAACTGGTCCAGCGTCTTTCTTCATTGGCATCGAACGAGAGCAACTATCGTTTCATCCAGGACTGCGGTCAGCAACTTCACGCCAACGCTATGATCATGGCCGGCCTCGCCCCCAACGGCAACGAAATGGCCGCCCGCCTGCAGAGCTTCATGCTCGAGCTGGCGAGTGCGAAGAAGTAGCATGCTCAGTCCTGCCGAATCTGTAGGTTTGTTTGGATCGACTCTCGACAATCGTGTGCGCAAGGCGGCGCAGCGGGTCGGGGACGGTGCGCTGGCTCGCATTTCAGAACGGCTGCGGACCGATGCGATGGCAAATGCTGTCTGCTACGAACGTGATGGTGTCGAAGAACCTGTTCGCATCATGTTGCGTCCGCTGCTGGCGATGCCTGAACAGCTCAGTTATGTGGACCATGTCTGCCTGAAACTGTCTGAGGCCTTGAAGCGGCTGCCGGATCTTTACTTGAAAGACGAACAGGTACGCCGGATTCTGGCCATCACGCCGGAGGAAGAACACTGGCTGCGAGATACCTGGACTCCTCAGCACCAGCAACACAACCCGATCTACGGCCGACTGGATGCGGTCTGTGATTTCACGTCTGCAGGTTGGCAGGAATCTTTGCTGTTTCTTGAGCCCAATCTCTCCGGCGTCGGCGGCATCCATTACGCGCCGCTGGCCGAACAGCTTGTCATGCATGATGTGGTGCCGACCCTGTTGGCGCAGGATCCGGAACTGGACATCGAATTGCCTCGTGACCAGCGAGAATTGTTTCTGCAGGTGCTGATCGATCATTCACGCGCCATTGGTCGGAACAGCTGTCGCCTGTGTCTTGTGGAGCCGAAGTATGCTCAGGATGGTCCCAACGAACAGTCCATTCTGAGACAACATCTTTCGGAACTTCACGGTCTGACAATCGTCCATGCCGATCCTTGTGAACTGCGCGTTGAGGGCGATGAGGTTTACTACGAAGATGTCCAGATCGACGTCGCCTATCGCGACTACGAAATGCGAGATCTGGTGGCTCTGGAACAAGAGATTGGGAAGCCTCTGGAAGCCATGCGTTTGCTGTTTCGGCAGAACCGAGTTGTCTCGTCGATGGTCGGAGATTTCGATCACAAGAGCTGCTGGGAATTGATGACGGATGAATCCATCGCATCACGATTATTCACGGCCGAAGAACGACGTCTGTTTCGGCGCCATGTCCTTTGGACTCGAATCATCGGTGATCGCCGCACGACGCTGCCGCACGGCAAGGAAGGACACCTGCTGGACTTTGCGAAGAAGAATCGTGAACGTCTGGTGATGAAGCCGAATCGCGGCTACGGCGGCAAAGGTGTGACGCTGGGAGCTGCAACCGATCAAGCCGAATGGGATCGTCTGATCGACGACGCGGCGAAGTTTTACGATCACCCTGAACAGTCATGGGTGCTGCAGTCGGTCGCTCGACTGCCGGTTCATGAGTTCCCGATTGTCGGCCCCAACGGCACTGTGTTTGAAGAGCCGTTCTATTCGGTCATGGGATTTGCCTCGACGGAGAACGGCCTTGGAATACTCTGCCGAGTTTCCCAGAAGCAGGTTGTCAACGTCGCACAGCATGGCGGGCTGGCGGCCGTGTTGATCGCTCGTCCTCCGCGAGAACTGAAGATGCCGCGACGAACTCCGGTTCGCACGGAAGGCGCTGAACAGACACTTCGCGCGAAGATCTCGGAGTTATTGCATCTGGATCAGACGATCGGTCTAATGGGCTGGGACGAAGAAACCAAGATGCCGTCGATGGGACGTGTGCAGCGCGGCGAGCAGCTGGCGACTCTGGAAGGACTTCGTCACTCGATGCTGACGGCTGACAGCCTGGGCGATCTGGTCGAAGAAGTTGC
>CAIXQV010000772.1 GCA_903921605.1 uncultured Planctomycetaceae bacterium
AACATCCGCTGGTGGGCGGACATCTGGTTTCTGAAGACGGCCAGACCATGTTGCTGCTGATCACCTTCGACTGGGACTTTGTAAGAAGTGACGAACAATGCACGACGGAATTGCGTGCGGTGGCCGAAAAGGCGGCCGCTGACTTCCCGGATGTTTCCGTGAGCTTCATGGTGACCGGAGATACTCCAGCCCGCATCACATACATGAATGCTCATGAAGCCAATCAGGTGAAGTATCAGCTTATTGGTTACGGTGTCATCGCGGTGATGGCCGTGATTCTGTTTCGCGGTATTCGCGCGGTGCTGGTTGTGTCGCTGGCCCCGGCGATTGGTGTCTTCTGGACAATGGGGTTCCTGAGCTTCTTCCAACTGGAGGACAACCCATTTAATGACGTGATTCTGCCCGTGTTAATCAGTCTCGTTGGCTTGACCGACGGTGTGCATCTGACTGTTCAAATTCGCAAAATGCGAGCGGCTGGATTGAGCGAACGGCTGGCCGCCCGGACAGCATTGCATGAAGTCGGCTACGCCTGCATGCTGACGTCGCTGACGACTGCGATTGGATTTGGATCGTTGTCACTGGCGGATAATGTCTGGGTGAAAGACTTCGGCTGGTGCAGCGTCATCGGCGTAACACTGACATTTATTGCCGTTGTGGCCATCGTGCCGCTGGTCTGTTCAACTCGGCTGGGCCGCAATATTCATCTGGGACATGAAAAGAGCCTGATCGATCGCAATCTGACTCGCCTGAGCGGTCTGATTGATCTGGTGCTGCGAGCTCCCAGGCTGATTGCTACTCTCAGCATCGCAGCGACAGTAATCCTTTTAGGAATATCACTGACTCTTCGTCCCGATCAGCGACGAGCCAATGCGTTGCCGGAGAAAAGCGAAGCCTATCTGGCGATGATGGAGATGGATAAAGCTTTGGGAGGACTGGAGTTCTCTGAAGTCGAGATCGAGTGGTCCGCGAAAGTTGCAGATGATTCTCCTGAAATTCTGAAGACCATTTCCGAAGTCGATGATCTGCTGAAATCAGAGCCGATGATTGGCTATCCGTTGTCCATTCGTAACCTCGTCGATTCTCTGCCGGGCGAAGGTCCGGCTGAAGAACGTATGTCGATGATTGAATTGTTGCCGCCTCCTTTGAAGCGAGCGTTCTATACTCCCGAGCGTCGGCGAGGCGTTGTGACATTTCGAGTGCAGGACCTGGGGATCGCAAAGTTTGATCCGGTCTTCGAGCGAATTACGGAGGGACTCAAGATGATCGAGTCGCGACATCCCGGGTTCACAATGAAGCTGAGTGGAAGCGCCATCTGGCGTTGGAAGAATCTCTACCAGATCGTGATCGACCTGACAGCGAGCCTCGGGTCGGCCGCCCTCATCATTTTTGGATCTCTCGCGTTGGCCTATAAATCTCTGCGGATTGGCTTGATCTCTATAGTGCCGAATATCTTCCCGCTGGCGGTGACCGGGACATGGCTGGTCTGGAGAAACGAGTCTCTGGAACTGACCAGTGTCTGCGCATTCACTGTCTGCATGGGAATTGTCGTTGACGACACAATTCATTTTTTGAGTCGATTCGACGAAGAACGTCGCACGGCGAAGAATCGGCACGAAGCAATCCGTAAAGCCTTTGGCAACGTAGGTGTCGCCATGGTGATGACGACATCGGTGTTGGTGGCGGGTTTCGGCACGGTGGCGTTCAGTGATTCGAGAGATCATTACATCTTCGCGTCCATGGGAGCCATCACGATCGCGGCAGCTTTGTTCGGTGATTTGGTTATGCTTCCCGCAATGCTCGCCTGCTTTGCAGAAAAAACTGACGAAGAGAAATTGCTGTGACACGCTGGAAAACTCGTATGAGACGCCTTCTGTTCTGGTTTGGCTTGCTGCTGATGATTGTCGGTGGCGCAATGGGCTCGACCTATTGGTGGTGGTTTCACGCGCCGTATTCGCTGACTCCCGGTATTGTCTACGGCCAACGCGATGACAAGCCGCTGGTGATGGATGTGTTCCAGCCGCCGAATCACAACGGCGCGGGTGTCATCCTGATGGTAAGCGGTGGCTGGAAGTCCGGGCCGGGTTCCATAAGACCTTTTTTGTTTGCTCCGTTCCTGCGACGAGGTTACACGGTCTTTGCCGTGCAGCACATTTCTCAACCAGAATGCCTGATTGGTGATATCGTTGACGATGTTCTCCGCTCAGTGAGATTCATTCGGCATCATGCGGCCGATTACAAGGTCAACCCGGATCAACTGGGAGTGATCGGCGGCAGTTCCGGTGGACATCTTTCACTGATGCTGGGAACTCGCGGAGGTGCCGGCGATCCGCTGGCGACTGATGAGATCGATCGTGAATCCAGTGCCGTGCAGTGTGTGGCTTGTTTTTATCCTCCCACAGATTTGCTGAACCTCGGGACATCGACAGAGAATCCCGGCGATGGCGGGCCACCAAAGAGTTTTCGCAAAGGGTTCGGTCCCAAAGCAGAAGCGATGGGCACCTGGAAAGAACTGGGACGTGATCTGTCACCGATCTATCACATCACTCCGCAAATGCCGCCCACGATGATTGTGCATGGCGATGCCGACACGCTGGTGACCATTGATCAGTCCGAGCGATTCATTGCGAAGGCCGAGGAGCTGGGTTGCAAAGTCCGCTTCGAAGTTCGCCCGGGGAAAGGTCACGGCTGGCCGACAATGTTTCTCGATATCGTGCGTTTCGCCGATTGGTTCGATGAACATCTAAAGCCGGAATAAGAAAGCGAACTGCACCACCTGAGCGTCATTCTGGGACGGCTATTTTCGTCGTCGGATCCATCGGATGGGGAGCGTCACGGCCAGCACCGTGGCAATGATGATTCCGGCAATGCCAAAGCCGCGAAGGATGGAGTAGCCTTCAATATTTCGCTCTGCAAGAATCAGTACCGACGATCCCACCATCAGCCCGGCGATCACGAGCCCGATGGCGATGGTGCCGCTGGCATGTTCCAGAGTATCGTCGTTCAGGCGATCGATACCGTGATGCCGCAGATTCACGCTGAACTCACGCCGCCGAAGCTGATCCAGCACGTCGCGTACTTCGTCCGGCATATCTTCCAGAAGGGAAAGATATCGCTGAGCAGTGGTGACGATTCGATCCTGAGCCGCCTTGAAACCGTAGCGGTCGCGGATCAGCTTTTCGAGTTGAGGTCGGCCGTGTGAAATCAAATCGAACTGCGGATCAATTTCCTTCGCAGCTCCCTGAATTGTCGACAACGCCTTGATCAGAAATACAAGATCGGCCGGACATTGAATCCGATAGCGACGCAGCAGAGCGAAGAATTCTTCCAGCAGCCCTGCCATATCGAGCGAATCAATAGTGCCCCGTTCGAAGCGAGCCATGAAGCTCCAGGCATCTCGCCGAAACGCCCGATCGAACTTCAGCGACGTTTCCGCACTGCATAAGGCCATGGTCGCTTCGATGACGCTGTCGAGATCCGAATTGATGACCGACATCACCAGCGTGGCAAGATCCTGCATGGTCTGGCGATCAATTCGCCCGGTCATGCCGCAATCGATGAAACAGATGCTGCCATCAGGCATCGCAAAGATGTTGCCGGGATGAGGGTCGGCGTGAAAAAAACCGAATTCCAGGCACTGTCGAAAAACGGCCTCCGCACCTTTCGAAACGATGGACCGTCTTTGCTCGGGCGTCATCGCCGCAAAGTTCGTCTCGGAGAGAGCCGTTCCCTGCACATGCTCCAGCGTTAGAATCCTGCGGGTACTCGACTGCCAGTAGACGTTCGGAAAATGTATCTTCGGATCATCCGCAAAATTCTTGCGAAACCGATCGGTCGACCGACCTTCATGCAGCAGGTCCACTTCCCGCGTTAGCTCCTGCTGAAACTCACGCACGGTTTCCACGGGGCTATAACCCAGGTCGCGACAGCGATTCTCCGTCAGCCTTGCCAGTTCCATCAGGATGTCCATGTCGGACTCAATGGTCTCCTCGATACCCGGCCGCAGAATCTTCAGCACGACGCTTGTTCCGTCGGCCAGCACAGCAGAATGCACCTGCGCAATCGACGCGGCGGCCAGTGGCGTTTCTTCGATGGACCGGAACAGGGTCGTCAGACGATCGCCATATTCTTCGTCCAGCCGTTTCTTAATGTCCGGATAGGGGACCAGCGGGCAATTTGAACGCAGGCGACGCAGCTCGTCGGCCAGTTCGGGCGGAACAAGGTCCGGGCGAGTGCTCAGGACCTGTCCCAGTTTGATAAATGTGCCACCCAATTCTTCCAGAGCTTCACGCACGCGTACTTCAACCGGCGTAGAAGCAGACGCATCGGATTTGGAACGCAGCAGGATTTCCTGTCCACGTTCGATCATACGCTCGATACCGGTGTCAGACAGGATCTGTCGAAATCCATGTTTCGCCAGGACCGCAATCACTTCGGCCGCGCGACGAGTATTTCGGATGCCGCGACGAATCCCAATGGGATCACTCACGACGCCTGTTCCTTGCTATCCGCTGCAGCCGCCGTGGCGTCTGAACATGAAGCCGTGGACTTTTGTCGCGATGGATCCAGTGCATCGGCCGCTCCCGACAGAAGTCCACTCATCGCACCCAGCAGAGCTCCTGCCGTCAGTTGAGCCGTACGCAGAACAGTCTCCGCTGCTTCTCCGGCCGTCTGAACCGGATGCTTCGTGACAGCATCAACGGAAGATTTCAGGACTGGAGTTACCGCCGCGGCTGATCGTTCCGCATGAGTCTTCAATTCCTTTGCAGCCGTCCCGGCTTCCTCGGTCACGCGATTCGTAAAGTACTTGACGGTATCCATCAGGATATCGCTGATCCCGCTCAGATCCTTCTTTGCGCGATCCAGATCCTGGTTGGCGAAACGCTGGCCACGATCCGTGGCTTCCTGAACTGCATATTGCGTGGACTGAGCCACTGTGGAAAGCCCGGACGTGACGCCATCAATCACATTGCGAAGGACGCTCTCGGGATTGTCCGGAGCTGACCGCTTAACAATCTCCGTCGCGCTTTGCACAATTCCGCTGACGGCAGCACGAGCTGAAGCAGTGGTTGCTTCACTGCTGCGAAACAGACTGACGACCACATCACGAACTCGATCACGCACATCTTTGCCTGATTCAACAGCTTCCCGAATTGCTTCAGAAAGAGGCACGGAAGACTCCGGAGTCGTTTCGTTCGGTACAGTGCCAGAAGATTCTGTCATGAGTCACTCTCTCACTGATTGTGTACTGAATGGAGCCGGGAATTCCAGCTGCATTGAGACCAGATTCTACCCGTGGCTATCTCAACAGGCAAATTACAGTGTGCACGCCACCACGGCGGCGGATTTTGTCAAGATGGGACAGCCTGTAGGGTGTGACAAGTTCGCCCTGGCGACCGCAGGCACACCAGTTGGCAGCAAAAATGGTGTGCCCGCGCTCCGCTTGTCACACCTTACAAAACACTCAGATTCAATAAGTGCGTTGCCGTGCGCAGGCCACCGGCCGCTCGTCACAGCATCCAAATGCCGTTACTTGATCGGCACCAGTTGCACTGCGTCCGCGTGAACGTTCCCCTGAGCACCTTTCGTGAACAATTCCACGGTGCCTTTCGTCCCCGCACTGACGTCGATGAGGCCGATGGAATGGAAGCCGTTGTCTAATCCGGCAGGCTCAGTCATGTTGACCGTTGTCTCCTGCGACTTGTCATTGACAGTCAGTTTTACGCGAGCCGTCTTCGCGCGGTTCTCGTGAGGCAACCAGGCGATACGTACATCGTAACGCCCGTTTTCGGTGACCTCGAAAGGAAACTTAATCGTTGCCTCGTCGCCGGACGCATAAACGTAGCCGTATCCAACATAGCCCTTCAGTCCTGTACCCTCGGTCCACGTTCCGGTTTTCTCGGCCGCCCGATCATCAATAACGATTCCCCCCAGCTTGGCGGCATTCAGACCGGTTGGTGGTCCCATGGATCCAGCCAGTTCCATCGCGTCATCCGGAATCTGCACTTTGTCATAAACGGTATCGCGACGAGCTTTTCCGGGCAGCTTCAACAGATCCAACAGTTCCGCCAGATAGCGATCATGGACTTCGCGAGGAGTACACTCGTTGAATACGCAAACGCTGGCGGCTCGTCCTACGACTTCACCCATCATGCCGCAGGTCTTCATCACGCGAGTTGTCCCCAGGGCTTCATGCGTCACGCTGATGTTGCGCCCCGCCATAAACAGGTTGTCGATGTTTCGCGAATAAAAGCAGCGATACGGCACGGGGTAACCATAGTTGCGATCGATCCGCTGATCGTGCACCGCGATGCTGATGAAGGGATTGTCGGGAAACTTTTTCGCGTACTGATCTTTCGGATAATGAAGATCGATCGACCACGTGCTGGGTACACATCCGTCGGCGAATTCTTTCTTCGAAACAACATCGTCCTGCGTCAGCACAAGATCACCCATCAGCCGCCGTGATTCTCGCGGACCGCCGATGTATGCCACCCAGGTCAGGATCGCGGTCTTGTGCTTGTCGGCCCCGTCACGATTTTTCATGGCATTGAAGGCACCGAAGACCGCTCGAAGATTCCAGTCGCGAATACCTTCTGAATCGCCGATCGCGTCTTTGTCAAAACCACTTTCCCAGAACCATTGACCGTGATGGTCGCGCGGATACGGGAAGTCATCCATCGTCAGGTCTAAAGCCCAGGGTGTTTCCGGAAATGATGCGGGCTCCTTGAGTTCATCCCAGGCCCACATGTTACTCATACCCATGCGGCCTTTCTCTTCCATTTCCCAGTCCGCATTGGCCAGATAACCGATCGTGCCATGGCCTGTGCAGTCGCTGAACAGCCGACCGAAGAATTCCGAATGCTCACTCGTGCGAGTGTTGAATGCGGTAACCGACACGATATGGTTGTTCTCAGTCTTCACGGCGTACGCGTGATGATTCAAAAATAGATCGATGTTCTTTTCATCGCGGACGATTTTCTCTTTTAGTTCGTCGCCAAATTCTTCCGCTCGGCCCGGAGATTTTGTCGCTTTGTCGGCGAACTCTTCAATGATCTCGCCGATACGAGGAAACTTGCCGCGGCGAATATTACCCATCGCCCAGACTCGAACTTCGCTGCTGCCGTTGCCGCCGAGCACCGGGCGATCCTGAATCAACGCGACCTTGCAGCCCATGCGAGCCGCTGAGATCGCTGCTCCCATACCGGCGTAACCACCACCGATAATAACCAGATCGTAGCCCTCGCGTTTTGTTGGTTGGGCTTTTAGTCCAAGCTGTTCACGACGCCAGCCGGACAGCGGTTCTTTGTCATTTGGCGGACCATTCTTTGCAATTTCAGAGTCAGCCTTTGTAAAGAAGATCGCATCGCACCGACCGTCGAATCCGGTCAGGTCATGCAGAGCAATTGCGACGGACTTCTGAGTAATCTCCACCGTCCCGCCAGTCTGCCATCCCCACTCGACGCCCCTGGTGCCAAAGGTTTCGGTCAGAGGCTTGCCGTCGATCAGTAGTTGAAATCGTCCCGGCTGACCTTCGACCTTCCAGTGAGCGACCCAATCCTTTGTTCGCACAAAGACTTTGTAAGTGCCGGTCTCAGCGAACTCCACAGTCGTGGTAGCATCGGCCACTGGCTTGCCCAGCCCATGAGCCAGCATGTACGGCGAGCCCATCTCACGGATGAACTGAGTATCCAGGCTCCAGCCGCCGGGATTGGTGAAGCTCTCGGCTTCAACCAAAACGTCTTTGGCCATCGTGATTGACGAACAGCTCAGCAGTATCGCTACAAAACACATCCGCATCTGATTCATCTCCGAAAATTGGCTTGTGTCGCCAAAGTTTCGCGAGGAATCATCTGGCTTGCAATGGATCAACAGCACGGCCCGATCACAGGCAGTTCAGGTGAGCGAAAGACTTCCATTGGAATCAGCAAATTGTGTTGTCTCTGTGCCGAACGTATCCAGCATTGAAACAAACAGATTTGACATCGGCTGCGAAGGAGCTTTCAGAAAGCGGCCCGTCTTGATCCTTCCTCCGGCATGACCAGCCAGGATCACTGGCAAGTTGTCGTGTGAGTGACGGTTTCCGTCAGCAATCGCGCCGCCATAAACGATCATGGAATTGTGCAGCAAGGAGTTTCCGTCAGTGTCGATCGTGCTGGCCATGCGATCCAGGAATCTGGCAAAGCGTGAAATATAGAAGCGATCGATCTGAGCGACCTTCTTCGCGAGTTCTGGCTCCTGCTGGTAATGTGTCAGATGATGATGACCTTCCCGAATTCCGATCTGAGGAAAGGTGCGGTTGCTGCCATCGTAGGCCAGCAGCAATGTGGCAACGCGGGTACTATCGGTCTGAAAGGCCACGATCAGCATGTCGTACATCAGATCGATGTAATCGCCGAAGTCCGCCGGTATTCCCGCCGGAGTCGTCTGATCGACATCGGGCAGTTGATTGTGCGTCTCGGCC
>CAIXQV010000773.1 GCA_903921605.1 uncultured Planctomycetaceae bacterium
AGCAGGTTTCACCAGCCGCTATGACAGCGCTGCAGGCCATTATTGCTCAGGCCCGAGCCGGCGAGTGGCAGGCCGCCGCAGAAGAGCTCGATCAGCTTATTCGAAACCAGCCAGCTTAAGCGAACGATGCTGAAGTATGGCGTCGTCTTTCACCTGGGATTTGGGTCGAAATACTACCCGGGAATGGTGTGCCTGCATTCGTCACGACGAACTTGTCACACCCTGCAAATTGCAACGTTGTTCTGTAGGGTGTGACAAGTGAGCCTCAGCGAACACAGGCACACCGCTTAAATCCCTGCTTGATTCAAACGGGAAGTTATTACAGGACTGTTCCTTAGTTCAGGGCAGACTATTCTGTCAGTTGCTTCACATGAGCGAAGCGTGCTCGAAAGGCGGCAGATTCTTCAGCGGTGGTGGCCCACAGAAACAGCTTCCCGCCTTCATCCACTCGCACATCGAAGCCCAGTTGAAGTTTATCTCCGATTGAAGTCAACAATCGCGAGGGAGCGATTTTTTTCTCGCTGCGTGAATAGGTCAACTCCTCCAGATTCTTTCCTGCTGAGGCCAATTCGAAGCTGGAATTAAAGACCGGGATTTTTAGTCGTTCAGAGACGACAGCCAGCAGGGCCGAGACTTCTGCGTCTTCGACATCAACGGGAATTGATTTCAGGTAAGCAGGCAGGATCTTTGCCACGGTCTCCTGAGTTTTCCAGCCGGTTGGCCAGAGGTTATTGGTTTCTCCGCCCGCATCAATCTGGAGTTCGAAACGATTCGCGGCGATGCGTTGAGGACGAAAGCCCAGACCGTATTGCGCAAGGACAATCGCGATGCCGCTGCCTTTGCTGCAGCCTTTCAGGTCCAGTTCTTCCGGAGCAGATTCCGGGCGACGTCCAAGGGCACGTTCGCGAGCGGCGTCAGCGAATGTCAGTTTCACTCCTTCCGGCAGCCCCAGCGATTCTACCGCCACGAGCGGTGATTCCAGATGAACGACTTCGGTGACCGGTTCACTAAGAACTTTCATGACTTCCAGCAGTTGTTTTTCAGTCATGCCCCATGTGGGATTTCTTTGGGGTGGTCCGCCGCTTCCGTAATCCCGAAGTTCATCAAGGACGATGCGGAGCTTATTGGAGTCCGTCAGCGTAAACTTCTGGCGACCGATGCGAATAGAACCGTCGGACGACATGCCGCAGACGATATGCACGGTGACACGGTCCCCCTGAACAATGTCTTCGATGCGAATTTCTTCACCGGGTTTGGGCTGTCGAAACTTTGGCGCGTATCCCAATTCCTGAAGCAGTCGCCCCCACTCCTGCGCCTTCACGCGGTAATTCGGCGCTGACTGGATCAGGATATCCAGTTCCACAGTGCGAATGACGGGCCGCTCCGGCTCGGTGCTATTGTTCTCTGGTGTTGGTTTTGGTGCGGAATCGGATTGTCCGTAGGCCACAGGCGAGAAGCACAGCGCTAGAGTCAGGATCCACCAGCCGGAGAGATGCTGTTTGCTGCACATGGAAGCTTACTCGTCTATCAGGAGATTTATGAAAGTGAGTCTGCTTTTCGTTGACCGCTGAGTTGCGGGCGACGCAGTTCACTCAGTCCGCAGGTCTCGCCCGCGGCTTGGAGCTAAAGGCAATACCGTTCAAAAAACAGCAGGCACACTTTGTGTGCCGTACGCTGATTCGCAGAAGCTCGGCTTTATCCGGATCGTGACACAGGTGATGTACGTAGGACAGTGCTTCGTTTAACGGTGTTGGCGATAAACAAAAGCAAGTCAGTTCGTGCTGAGATCGCTATCAGGATTCAGCAACAGTGGCGTATCGTTCGGATCTTCAGAGTCGTTTTAGGCAGGCTTTTCAGACTTGATTCGGTGAGACAGAACCTGGTCACGGTAATCTCGTAAAGGACCAATCAGAGCCGCGTTGATGTAGCGTCGACGACACAGAAAATCTGCCTGACTTACGTTTGCAGCCTTGGCTTGTTGTTCCATATGATCCAGCGCCAGGTTTGTGACTCTGATTGACTGATCCACATCATGCTGGACTCGAACGGCCGACTTTGGTTCCCAATTCGTTCGTGCTTCCCAGCGTTCGATCAACTTTTGCACGAGTGAGTTCAGCATGTCATATCGGTCGGCATCAGCCTTGACCAGTTCTGGCTGATGCACAAGTTGTTCAATGGCTGCCATCACGGGACGGACGGACGCGTCGGTTGAAGTTGTGAAGAAGACGGTATGTAGCCGGTGTTGAAACTCGCTGGCGGGATCGGGGTGATTGGTCAGTTCGTGCAACCGTACGATTTCGTAGTGTGCAAAGTGGCTCAGCAGCGGTTCTGGACTGCTCGTAAATCGCTCCAGTTCCGCGATTTTATCGTTTGCTGGCAATTGCTGAGTTGCCGCAGTGAGAGCATCTCCCAACGCCACAAAGTAATCACGACCGAAGACGTCTAAAGGGTGAGAAGTCTTGACGATATGTCCAGCCTGAATAATCTCCTGAGGAGGACGGGGGCTTCGCTGCATTTCCATTCGCAGTGACTTGCGATAGGTCCAGGGCTGATCCGGCATACCGGCCAGAATTTCCTGTTGTTGAGTCAAGGCATTCAGGCGTCGTTGAACCTCGGCATGGTCATCGCCTTCCGGGATTTTGGCGAGAAGCTGTATCTGATGTGGCCCAAAGGCCACTCGGATTTCTTCGCTGCGTGAGCCTGCTTTCGCAGTGTTGAACGGCAATTGCATCGCAAATCCACCGTGGCTGATGGAGATTGCTTTGGGAGGGAGTTCGCGGTTGAAAATCCCAATGGGATCTCGCGCATCCACGAGAGGAAGAACAGCAACCTGAGACCAGTCCCATCCGGTCGTTGCGATTTCCTGCTGGACATGTTCTCGCTGCAAGCGAGAGAGAATTTCGGGATTCACCAGTCCACTGCTGCTATCCGTGGCAAACAGCAGGATTTCTCCGGGCACTGTTTGAACAACACCCACATGAGAAAACACCTGAAGCATAGTTGCCATCGTCTGCTTAACAGGCTCCGGCCCCAGTTCATGCTGACGAAAGCGCTGACAGAAGACGCTCTCTGAGTTCATACGCAAACGGGCCGCTGCATAAAACTCGACAGTGTACTGGCCGATACCAGATAATCTTTGAGCAGTATCAGCCGACGCGACAACGACGTCGAATGATTTCAAGCTGCGATCTTTGAGAGCGACGATCTGCGGAACATGCAGGATTCGAACTCGTTCATCTTTGTCGACCGGAATATCCTGACTACCCCATGTGAACTCATGCGCCAGATCTGTCAGGCTGACATCGGAGCGAATGGCCACGATTTCCTGAACCGGGAAGTGACTGCAGGATCGCAGGCAGGCTCCGGTATCATCACCCAGGACAAGGACTCGAGACGGCTTGGGATGGCTAACCAAGGCCATGATTGCCGGTAAGATTTCTTCTGCGGGCTGAGGCGACAGATTTGTGTTCGTACTGACTTTTCCCAAAGAAACGCCGTTTCTGAGGAACTCCACAACATTCCCGGCTCGTTTCCAGACAGAAAATTCTCCGGTCGGGCCGGTTGCCGTTTTCATCAGTCGATTGGCATCGGATTGCGGAATCAGTTCCTGGTCAACGCCTCGTTCGATGGCTGCCTGAGTTCGAGGTGAGAAGATTAATGACGATGTCCGGACCGTGTCAAAACTGCCGAGAAGCGTTAACAGGGGAATCAAAAGCATCAACGTCGATGCACGCATTTCGAAGGTGCGTTGTTTGATCTGAAGATGCCAGACGGTGTCTGAATTCGCGGATCGGATTTGAAAGAACAGCCCCAAAGCGTGGAGAAGTAAACCAAGAGTCAGCGCGAGCATCGGTGACAGACCACGTCCGATTGAGACGAGTCCAAATGCCATTCCCAATGTTATTGCCTGAATTTCGACTCGTCCTCCCGAAGGGCGAATTTCCTGACGCGAAACAAGAATTGCTGGCATTAACAGGGCCGTGGCCAGGAAAGCACATTCGGTGGCCTGAAACAAAATGGTCAGCACGGGAGAGCTGTTCGCGCTGCTGATGTGCAGATTCACTTCGGCGAGTAATCCGAACAACACCGGGAGCAATGCCAGCATGCACAGCGCGATGGCATTCATTCCTTTGACACGCAGAAGTCGCTCCGCCGCCGCTGACGAAAGAGTCAGACTTGCCACGGAGGTGATTCCGGCAGCGATGACCAGAACAGGCACCGTGATCGTCACGAGGTGATTCATGATCTGAGCAACGGCGACACTCAGAATTCCAACGGCCGTAAAGTGCAGAGGCACGAGCCAGTCCGGAGAGTTCTCCGTTGTTCGTGGCGTTTTAGGAGTGTTGGCAGTATTTGCAGTCGACAGCTTAAGCACAGTATAGAATGCGAATGCCGCCAACACGGTGCATGTGGGAATCAGAGCCAATGGCCAGGCAAACAGGCACAACAGAGTGGTCAGCGAAAAACCAATTCCTCCCGTCAGAAAGGAACGGATCCAGGTTCCGCCAGCCACAGGAGTAATCGACTGGAAGAAGAGACCGGCCAGGGCGGTCATTGTGGCCACGATGACAGATGGAAACAGCAAGGCCAACATTGCCTGAAAGGAGCTGCCCGTGCCGACTGTTTCACATCCGGCCAGCAAAGTCGAACTCAGCAGTTCCGGAAGCAGCCAGCTCAGAGGCAACAAAGCCAGCGTGAGCGCAAGGGCAGGCCCATTAATACGGTTTCGCCGCACGAGATGCACCGGAAGGAAATCCCCCAACCAGCGGGCCGCAGTGACACCAACGGTAAAACCGATCATTAATGCGGTGATTGAAATCGGAGAAGTCCCGCACAGGCTCAGCCACCCGATTGCCAGTTGTGCGACGATGGTTCCCGCAGCCATTGCGGCAAACACACGATTCAGGACGATTTCACAGTTATTTCGTAGAAACGCGAACATCGCTTCCTTGCCTGAGATGTATTTGAGACGTCAGCTTTGAAAAGTATAACGCACGCTTTCTACCGGACAATCAGCATTTGCCTCAAGACTGAAGCCCAGACCCATGCATACGTCGCTGGAATGTTCACTCACGGGAGAGATTCATGATCACTTGAGACTGCAGGGGCTGAGTCGAGCAGGGAAGCCGCTTTTAGCTCGATACGACCTGGGTAATCTCAAGGGTCGGCTGACGCCAGCAGTGATTAGGGCACGTTCCGAACGCTCGATGTGGCGATTCTACGACGTGTTGCCGGTTGATTCTCCGGATCAGGCGATTTCTTTGGGAGAAGGCTTAACGCCATTACTGACGTGTTGTCGCCGAGGTGTCTTTCGGGAATTCGAGAATCTTCTGGTCAAAGACGAGAGCTTCAATCCTACTCAAAGTTTTAAAGCCCGCGGAATGTCGGCCGCGATTACTCGCGCCGCTGCATTGGGGGTGAAAACGGTGGCTCTGCCTTCAGCGGGAAATGCGGCCGGCGCTGCGGCGGCCTATGCGGCTCGAGCAGGAATGAAGTGTGTCATCTTTGTTCCGGAAGATACTCCTCCAGCGAATATTCTGGAATCAGCCTGTGGTGGTGCACAGGTTTGCCTGGTCAATGGATTGATCAGTGATTGTGGTCGTTTGTGTCGAGCCGCTTGTGATCGATTCGGATGGTTTGATCTCTCCACTTTGAAGGAACCATTTCGCATTGAAGGCAAGAAGACGATGGGCTATGAACTGGCGTTCGATCTTGCTGACCTTCGCAGAACATCAGAACTTCAGTTGCCGGATGTGATTCTGTATCCCACCGGTGGCGGTACAGGATTGATCGGGATGTGGAAGGCCTTTGACGAAATGGAAGCGATGGGCTGGATTGGTACAAAGCGACCTCGCATGGTCGTAGTTCAGGCGGAAGGTTGTGCTCCGATTGTGAAAGCATTTCGTGATGGAGCAACATCCGCGCCGATGTTCCCGAATGCTCATACTATCGCTTCGGGATTGCGAGTGCCTGCGGCCGTCGGTGACTTCATCATGCTGGATATACTCCGCCGCAGTCATGGGACTGCCTTGACAGTGACCGATGCTGAACTGATGCAGGGCGTAGAAGAGCTGGCTCGAGTCCAGGGACTGCACTGTGCTCCGGAAGGTGGAGCCGTCTGGATTGCGGCGAAGCAGTTAAAGGATTCGGGTTGGATTGCACCACACGAAACGGTGGTACTGTTCAACACCGGGGCCGCAGTAAAATACAACCATCTGCTGAAGTGCGAAAACGCCGTGCGACTTGATCACACGAACCCGCAATGCATAGACCAGCTGACTGATCTCTGAAAGTACATGGGCCTCAAAGGCAGTGGCGAATGTTGCGGCTGAGATGATCGCGATGAGATCTGCTGCTGTTCAGGCCACGACTATTCAGTGAATTGCCGCAGCGTTGGGAGTAGAGACATTCGTTGGCTGTGGTGAGGAGTCTGCGGCGGGCGGAGCCGGAAGAACCGGAGGCATGTCAGCGGGGAAGGTCTCCGGAGCTGTGACTGGTGGATGATTTTCAGGGATGTTCATAGGCGTCACCGGTGCCGTTGACAAGGATGGTGCCGTTGACAGCGGGGGCGCCGTTGACAGGGGAGGCGACGCTGAAGATCCGGACGATGTGGGGCATGGAGAGGCAGGCGGACAGGCGTCATCTTTGAATAATTTTTTCCAACTGTCACGCCACGACTTTTCTGGTTTCGCTGCCGTCACCATGAGCGAGGTTGAAGCATAGTTGTACCAGGCTGCCAGATCCCCGGCGATTTCATGCATCAGGGCTTGCGGACTATTATGTCCTGGTGCAGGCTGACACGCGGGTTCGCGGCAGAACAGTGCCTTCTTTAAGCTGAATTTACTGCCTTCGCACTCATATTCTTCCCCGGACCAGGTCGCCGTTGTTGCGAAGACAGGATCCTGAGACTGTCCATCAAGGACCTGAACTTCCAACGTCGCGCGAAGTGGATAGTACGGGCGATACTCAATCACGCGGACTACCAGAATCTGGTCAACGATCGGCAGTGATTCCGAATGATACATTGGATTGGGTGGCAATTGCGGCGGGAGGCCATCCTGCGGAGACGTGAACGCAACAGAAATAATGCCTTCAGAAGAGTGCTGCGGAAACTGAGGTATATCAGATCGTGGTTGAAGCGAAACCAGCGGTTCCACGGCCAAAGCTGCGGAGGACAGTTGCAGTTCACGCATCAACACGGTTCCCAGATTCGATGCAAAGTGGGTGTGGACCGGGTCGATGCCGCTCTGCATATTCAATCCCAGTTTGAGTCCTGGAACGGTTACAGGAGGCGGCACATAGTTGCGATCAAATTCTGCATGAGCGAGAGGGTTCGTGGTGAATCTTGCGGACACAGAGGGGCCACGCAACTCATTCAATGACGGTCCGGCATGACACCCGGCCAGCAACGCGAGACTCGCCACGAGACTTCTTCGGAAGAATCCTGTTGCCTGGTGGCTTGAATGGCGAGAGTTCGAAATCACAAAGATTGTCCGGCTGCGGACTGTGGAACTGGTCGTAGTGGATTCGTACCACGCGATGGTTTAGGGGCGGGATTTGACTTGTTGGCAGAGCCGGTCTGAGAAACGACTTCCCCAACAATCTCTGACAGCGAATCCAGCTCTTCCAGATAACGCTGGTCGGCCATTTCAGCTCGCCGGCGAAGCAGTTCGTTGTCCATAAGCAACTGCCTTTGTTGTTCCGCCATTTGCTCCATGGTCGTTCTTGCCTTCAACGTATCAAGTTGAAGTTCACTCAATTTTTGATTCATCTCGTGAACTTGCTTCTCGCACTCCGCCATTTTCTCGGGAGGCGAGATTGCGTCGGTAAGGTATCCATAGTTGGGAAGCATTCCGGGAGGACACACGACTGCCGGTGCTGACCCTGAATGGGCCTGAGCCCGAAACGCCGAAGCGGGAGCTGCTGTCAGCTCTGGCCCACTAACAGGCTTCGAGCCGGGGAGACCAGCTTCAACTGTCGCTGGTGGCAACCCGGGCGACAGGGGCGTCGTCAATTGAAATTGCTCGGGGACAGATGCGGTCGCACCGGGCAACGCCTCAGCAGTCTGCCCTTGTGCCAGAGTTGTCGCAGCAATGTCTGCAACCGGCGGCATGGCCTGAACCACTTGTTGTGATGTCTGTTGCTGAACTGGCTGCTGTAGGGTGGCAGGAGCTTGCTGGGGCATAGCCGAGAGAACCTGAGGCTGCTGCAAATATGGCTGCTCTGCAACTGGCTGTTGCTGCATTACTGGCTGTTGCTGCATTACTGGCTGTTGCTGCATTACCGGCTGTTGCTGAGTTCCATTGTTGACCGGAGCGACGTTCGCCACTGCTTGAGACGCTGGAAGCGGAGCGACGGGTAAAACGGTCAATTCATTGGTGCGAGGTGGCATTGGGGGAGCCGCACAATCTGCTTTCGCCATCTCGGGATTGGCTGCTATCTGGGCCGGGAGAACGGGCTGTGCAAGCTTCGACTTACCAAGCAGATTCTTCGAAAACGCGCAGCCAGTGGAGAGACAGAGGCACAGTGCGATGATCAAGTGAAGCGATTGTGATGTTTTGATTGGGATCGAAGATTGCGGCATGACTGTCTTCCGTTGCGAATTAAGAACGGAGTCAGCCGCGACACGGGCGATCGGATCACCGTGTACTGCAGTCATTGCAACTGCTGACAATCGTTCGTTCATCACCAGAGACTCCCGGATAACGTCGTTTAACCACTTCGCATGTTTATTCATTGCGCGGCCACGATTGAGGTTATGATCGGAATAAGATATCCCGCAAACACCCGGCCTCAATTTATGCCGCCCCAGGAATAATCGCTGGAACGCCTGAAAAAAATGCTTTTACTCCCTGAAGGAACTGAGATCGCTCGGGACAAGGTCAGGGAATGTCCCTGTCCCGATTTGGTCAATGTGAGTTACTGGAGCGTCACACTGCCGTAAGCACATTCGACAACAGTGACTTCACCACAGCCACAGTGAACCACGATTGCAACGACATCCCCGGTATCCGGATCAGTCTGAACGGAGACAGTGGATGGCTCCTTTGAGCAACGAGTTTGTTGTCCCAAGCGAACCGGAGCTTCACTGAATCGAACCTGCTGGCTTGATAAAACGCGGCCTCGAGATGACAGCACGGCACTCATGATTCAATCCGTTCCAGTTTTAATCCGGGGATAAATTTGCAGGGGTGGCTATCCACTGGCTGTATTCAAAACCACATGTTGCCAGAAGAGATGCCGCAAAGAGTTTGGCTGCGGAAGCTCTTGTATTGCTCAGCCTGTTTTCCGTCTGATGATTGACTTGAGCTGTAATTCTGCGGCTGCCAGAAGTCGCGAGACGCGGGATTCCGAAAGTCCCAGCACCTGTCCAATTTCCTTCATTCGCATGTCTTCCATATGATACATCGTGACCGCGAGCCGCATCTTTTTAGGGAGTTGTTCGATCGCATCGGCCAGAGCCATTCGTTCTTCTGCTCGGTGAGATCCTGCGTCGACCTGAGAATGGCGATGATCGGGTGTCGGTAGTTCTCCCAATTCATCCGCCCAGTTTTCGGGACGAGTTAACCGCATGGCGGTCAGGCAATCTTCTACTTCGCGGACTGATAGTCCGGTGGCATCTGACAGTTTCTCCGGAGTCAGCGGAGGTGCCATATGAACAGATGCGTCTCTGATCAGAGCCCAGCTCTGGAGAATCGTTTGCGGGACCGGACAGTTGCGTCGCAATTCATCCAGAATCGCACCGCGGATTCGCTGGTAAGCGAATGTTGTAAACGCGGCACCTCGATCCGGATCGTACTGTCCTGCGGCTTCCACAAGCCCCAGAATGCCAGCCGATTCAAGGTTTTCGTTATCAACATATTCCGGTAGTGATCCCAGAAGCTTTCCCAGGATGTGACGGACGTAAGAGAGATGTTCGATGATCAGGCGATCTCGAAGATCCATCGTACAGACTTTATGATATGCTTTTACAGCGGAATGCATGCGAGTGCTCATTTGGATGATTTCGCAGTCTTATTCTTTGCACAATTTGAAATGAGGCCGTGTATTCGCGGGACATCCCCTTGAGTGGTTAGCCTCAATCGTGACCGCGGACTGAATAGTTGCTTCGTACCACTCGGAATTCTGGCCCAACGAATCCTGAGATTTACTCAGAACGATTTTCTGCACCGGGGTCTGCCATCGTCTGCAGCAGTCTCACAAACCCGCGGACGCATATTGCAGAGATGATCGCGGCCGTGAAGGCACGCAGCACGATCTCTGCCGGTCCGGTGTTGCGAATGATGCCGACGATCATTACCACACAACTCACAAGCAGTCCGCAGGCCCGGCCCCACGGACGTCGATCGAGTATGATTTGATTGATATGCATTGGATTCAGATCTGTTACAGCGAATTCTGATTACGGGACCATGTTGTTCAGAGCGATGAGGCAATCCTCGGGGATCGATCCCAGTTTTTTCGTTTTCATTGTCAGGCTGCACCGCGAAGCTGTCCGGCATCGGTGTTGGATTCCGGACCAATAATGTCGTCGAACTGCAGCATCACGGCTGAGTCAATCACCAGGTCATTTGGAACTTCCTGATAAGCGATCACCCCCACATCGGGAGTTGTGCGTGCGAGCAGTCGCTTGAGAGGACGCCGTACCTTTTGGTCCACCAGCAGAGCCAGCGGTAATTGATTTCGCTCAGATTCCCGCGCGGCCTTGCTGACCGCTTCAATCAGTCGCGTCAGCGGACCAGCTCCCAGCGCTAACTGATCCTGATGCAGTGACTGTCGCATACGCGAATCCAGTTTTGGCTCCATCGCGACAACTCGCAGGCGACCATCGGTTCCACGGAAGCGTTCACAGACCAATCGGCCCAGATCCACGCGAACGTGATCGGTCAGATCTTCGCTGGTCTTGGTCTGAGGAGCATGATTCACGATGGACTCGAGAATCAGAGTAATATCGGCCAGGGGAATTCGATCCTCGGCCAGTTGAACAAGAACCTGATGCAGCATTCCCATGCGGATAGTCTCCGGTTTAATCTCTTCAACAATGGTGGGGGCAAACTCTTTGGCTCGATCGAGCATCTGCTTCAGAGCTTCACGCGTGAGCAACTCATGCGCGAAGCGTTTCAATATTTCACCAAGATGAGTAATCAGAACACTGAGTGGATCAACAACGGTGCATCCCTGAATTTCGGCCGAACGACGGTTTTCGGAAGTGATCCAGCGGGCGTTCAAGCCAAAGGCCGGCTCGGTTGTCGGCTCACCTGGCACACTGGTCTGACGACCTTCAGGCAGGATCGCCAGCAGCTGTTCCGTTCGAAGTTCACCGCCTGCGACTCTGCGACCAGCGACGAGAATGCGATATTCTTCAGGCTGCAGACCCGACAGATTGCTGTTCACGCGAATCGGAGGTATCCACAGGCCCTGAGATCGGGAGAACTCCCGACGGAGAGCCGTGATTCGCTCCGAGAGACCCTTGACTCGCTTACTCTGAATGAACGGAACCAGCCGTGCTCCGACTTCAACGACAGCTCGGTCTGTCAGCAGAAATTCATCGAGATGGCGTTCATCGTCAGGCTGTGTCGGCTTTTCCGGATCTGTTCCTTCAGGAGCTGCTTCTACCGGAGGAGCCGGTTTGCTTCGATTTGCAATTAGTAACAATGCAACGGAGACGCCCAAAAACGGGATTTTGGGAAGTCCAGGCATCAGAGCAATCAAGGCCAGAATGCCAGCCCCGATCCACAAGGATCGCTGGGAATGAAAGAGCTGTCCGCCGATTTCATCACTGAGGCTATCGTCCGACGTTGTCTTGGTAACCAGAATACCGGCCGAAGTCGCGATCACGAGTGCCGGGATCTGAGTGACCAGACCGTCGCCGACGCTCAGAATGGAGTAGGTCCGAACAGACTGGGCGAATGACATACCGTTGACGACGCCCATGATGACGCCACCGACGAGATTCACGCCGGTAATGATCAATCCGGCGATCGCATCTCCGCGGACGAATTTACTGGCACCGTCCATCGCCCCGTAAAATTCTGTCTCACGAGATAACTCATCGCGTCGTCGACGGGCTTCTTTGTCGTTGATGCTTCCGGCATTCAGTTCTGCATCAATCGCCATCTGCTTGCCAGGCATCGCATCCAATGTAAATCGAGCAGACACTTCAGCGATTCGCCCTGCACCTTTGGTGATCACCATAAACTGAATGGTGACCAGAATCAGGAAGATCGTCAGACCGACGACCAACTCTCCGCCCACGACGTAGTTGCCGAACGCAGTCACGATATGACCAGCGTCGCCTTCCAGAAGAATCAGTCGCGTAGTGGCGACGTTCAGTGACAGGCGATACAGCGTCAACAGCAGAAGCAGAGATGGGAAGACGGTCAGTTCAAGGGCGCGTTTGGCACTTAATGTCACCAGCAGCAGCAGAACTGTCGCCGCCAGATTTGCCGCCAGCAGCAAGTCCAGCAGCCACTGGGGCAGCGGAACCAGCATGACCACCAGGCCGATAATCATGCCGAACGAAAGCAGAGTTTCACTCTGCTTCATCCAGCTGCCGGTTGGAGGTATGGCGATTGCGGGCGTTGACATAGGGGATCTGGAAATTCAGCAAAAGACTGGGACTACGATGCAGACTCAGGGGCTCAGGCAGTTCTCAATGAAAACTTAAACTCAGGACTTTCGCGATTAACTGCCAGCCGTCGACGAGGACAAACAACAGGATTTTGAACGGTGTGGAGATCACCATTGGCGGCATCATCATCATGCCCAATGACATGAGAATGACCGAAACCACAAGGTCGATCAGAATGAACGGGATGTAGAGACAAAAGCCCATGATGAAGGCGGTCTTGAGTTCGCTGATGACATAGGCCGGCACCAGGACATCAAACGGAGTACTCTCGGGACGTTCGATCGTGGTGACGTTGGCCATCCTTGCAAACAGAATGATGTCTGCTTTGCGAGTTTGGCGGATCATGAAGTCGTGCAGTGCGAAACGACCATTGTTCCAGGCAGCCTGACCGGTAATGGTCTCGGCGAGATAAGGTCGAATAGCTTCCTGTTCAATTTTTGTGAGCGTCGGCCCCATGACAAACAGAGTCAAAAACAGCGACAGGCCAAGGACAACCTGAGTCGGCGGAATTTCCTGTGTCGAAAGCGCGCGGCGAACGAAGGACAGGACGATCACAATCCGAGTGAACGCCGTCATGGTGACGAGTGCTGCAGAAATCAGAGCCATCCCGCCGAGGAACAAGGCAACCTTGATCTGCGGAGAGAGTCCCTGAAATGCTTCAGACTCGAGGATTTGTTGAACTGTTTGTGCGGAATCCATTCCGGCACCCAGACGATTGAAAAAGGTAACTTGGCGAAAACTTATTCTGTACGCGGTCACTATTGAGGCGATTCGCGACAGGCCATCCCGCGAACGATCGGCCTCAATTTACACTGTGCGGAAAACTGGTTTGTGTTTCAGAGGCAAGGACGGTGAGGTCTGTCCGAGTCTTTGCGGGACGTTCATAAATCAGTGGCTCATCCGCTTCCGTCAATTCATCCTGAAAAGACGGAGGAGTCAGAACCAGTTGTTTGATACCGCCAGCATCGAAGGCTACTAACGCTCGATGTCCAGCCATTTCGATCAGTGACACAGATCGACCCGGTCCGAGTGACAGAGTTTCGATAACGCGTGATCGTGACCCGGGGGTTGGGAGCAGGCCACGTTGGCGTTGCCAGCGGCGAACTCCCAGAGCAGCCAAACTGAAGAGACACAACGCGATCACAATCCACGCAACAGCACGCGACAGAACCTGCACAGGACTGGTCTCAATGGCAACTTCGGCCCCGCGTTCCCCGATCGGGGCAGAAGTACTCTTTGGTTTGGCATCATCTCGCAGGTCCAGAAACATGCCGGCATCGGCGGATGATTTGAGTGGCATAGAGATTTCAGCCGGCTTTTGCTCAGGCGTGGCCGATGGCGTCGGCTGAAGCTCGGAAATCGTTTCAGACTGACGGAGTCCGGTCAATGAACTACCACTTGCCGCCGAGTTGCCTGAAGCCGCATCCGATTTCGGTTCCCATGCGGCTTGTTCGATAGCCGGTGAGCTTTCATCACCGACGTGCGAAATCTCTCGATCATCAGTTTGATCCGGGACTCGGCTCACATTGACCGAAGTCGCTGAGCGAGTGGAACGTAATGCAGAGGAACTCTGCTGCGTGTTCCGGTAAGGTTCGCTGCTGCTGTCACTGGAGCGAACCTGTGTCCGTGCCGCGCGCTGTGGCGTTTGTTCGACCTGTTGAGGCTGTTCGATTCCGGCTTGCTTTTCGAGGAATCCCTTGAGCTTTGAATCGATGGCGGATGATTCACCAGCACCTGTTGTCGAACGCCTGCGGAATTGTCCCGAACCGCCTTGCGACTGCTGGCCCACCGCCGAGGATGACACAACAGCTGAAGCAAGAATTCCAGCGAAAACGACCAGAATCAACGGCGATGCCCATCGCGCACCGGGACGTCGGGTCAGAGTTGATCTCTGAACGCTGTTCGTCGCGAATGCTGATTCGAAAAGCCGCATGATAAGTTTTCTTCCGTGAATTCTGTGAGCGTCTCCTGACGCTCAGTGCTGTTCTGCTGTATCAGCCGGAACGCGTTAGCGTCCGGTTTCCTGAAGCTCTGTCCAATTCCTGTCTACCGTTTCCGAGCGGCCGAAGAGCGAGACGCATCTCGTCCTTCTTCCGCGTTCACAATTTCTGTGATGCGAACAGCGAATCGATCATCGATGACGACCACTTCGCCGCTGGCGATTCTGACACCCTGAGCCATCACGTCGACTGGTTCCGAGACAGCTCGATTCAGTTCGACGACAGCTCCTTCACCCAATTTCAACAGTTCACCGATCGGCATGGTGACTCGACCAATCTCAACAGAGATTTCGATGCTCACTTCTGCAAAACGTTCCAGCGGCATAGCCGTGCTGGCTCGAGTTCGCGACACCTGCGGAAACTCCACCGGATGTGCCTCAGGAACGGAGGGATCTCCGCCCGGCATAATCTGGTCGAGCGCCGATTCGGTCGCTTCGAGGGTCTCGGCTGACGATTCGCTCACGCCTGTCTCCTCATTCTTTTTTGGATGCCAAAATACGGAACCCCTGCCGCTGCCCCAGACGACAAGGGAAGCCTAACCATTGCAGATGTCCGGAAACTCTCGCTTCCAGAGGACTGCCAGATGACTGATCAAGAATCAATGTGTCGCCCACGGCCAGGTTATTCATGTCGCCCAGTGTCAGAGTCGCTTTGCCAAGACTGACTGACATTGTGACCGGAAGCGTTTCCGCCAGGGCTCGCATCTGTGGTGAAACAGACTGATCAACGGCGGGAGGAATTGCGGACTCATTGATGCCGATAGAGGCCAGACCGACCTGAGGCATCAGCATCACAAATGTTTCTTCACCAACGGCCGTGTTGATCTGACCCACGATGCGAACAAGATTTTCGCGAGGCTGAAAGACACGGCTACGAAGTGGGCGAACGATGACCTGATCCATTTCGACGGGCAGCGGAGTCACTTCCGGCCAGCCCTGACTTAAGGCTCGAGCAATCTCGCCGAACAACAGTTCGACGAGTGAAAGTTCTGCTGCAGTCAGTGCTCGCTGTTCAGGCCACTCGTCGCCCAGTGTCCCCAACATTTCGCTGACCAATGTCAGAACGAGTCGGTTGGAGAAGGCAACCATTCCATCGAATCGATCAGGACCGATTTTCAGAAGGGCCGCATAACCAGGATCTGGAAGAGTCTGCTGAGCCTTCTGTGCGACAGACGAATCAATCCGAGCTGGCTGCAGGGTGATTCGATCTCCAGCCAGCGCTTGCCAGTATTCCTGGAGCATCGACGTGGCTGTCGCATTCCATGAAGACAGCGCGCGATTCGCCGAACCCGCCAGACGGCGCGGTGCGGAGAAGTCGACACTGGAGAGTGAATCAGGACTTGTCATTGAACGTTAAACTCTTCGAACAGGACGTCATAAATCTGGTCGTAACCGTCCGGGCACAACACACTGTTGAAGTGATCCC
>CAIXQV010000774.1 GCA_903921605.1 uncultured Planctomycetaceae bacterium
AGAGCACCCGGTACTCATAGACTGTTCGCGACGCTCTTTCAGCGAAGTTGGGAAACTTTCCAGCAAACAGATTGCACTTCTGCAAATCCTGCCGAACTCAAAGGCATACGGATTGTTTTATGGAGATTGCGATCGTTCGGCGTAACAAATTGCCGGAGCAGGTCGGTTCGCTGGAAGGAAGTCGCATGCGACTCAAACGGATTTCCCTGTTTGCCATGTTGTCGTTGGTCCTGGCTAGTGGCTGTTCTGCCAGCCGAAACGCGATTACTCCTTTGCGAGATCGCGATGACCATGACGCACTGCCGCCACGACATGACCATGAATATTCACCGGGTACTGAAGACTCAGAAGACTTTCAGAATCCTCCGGAAAGTAATGGGCCGCTTGAGCCCGTTCCAGCGCCTCCAGCCTTTGGTGTGTCACGCGTGAAGAGCGTTGGCTGGATCAAAGACCTTGGGGCAAAGTTTCACCGCAAGCCTGTCGCACCGCCATCGGAGTGTGCGGACGAGTTGTCGTGTGCGGACCAGAAACTGGTCGGCAAGTGTTCTGCTCTCGATCCCTGTGTCACCGAATCGGAATGCGTCACGGAATCCCCTGAAGCCTGCTGTGAGGAGCGTGCTTGCGATTCAACTCCTCCGCGGCGAACCAGCAAGTTCAAGAGATTCCATCGCTCTTTGCCGGGGGCGTTTCCTCACGCAGAGCCTCATGCCTATAAACCTGAATGCAGCCCACTGGGCGGAATGCCGGAAGCCTGCGGCACGTTGACTCGTGAAGTTCCTGCACCTGCGTGCGGAGTGCCCTGTGGCGAACCGGCAGTTCGACCAGGCTGTGCTGCACCGGGCTGTGGAACAATCGATGATCGAGCGATCCTGCATTCCGAACGAGAACGCGAATGCCTCGCCGATCCTCTTCGAGATACCATGATCGACAACACTGATCCTGGACTGATTACACCCGCCGATATTGAAGCAGGACACGGAGGAGGCGCTGATGTCTTCAATGGGATCCCTGTGATTCCTCATTCTCCTCGCGAAGTGTTTGTGCCGGAACAGATCAACAATCCTCCTGTTCAGGGCGCTCCAGTCATACCACCTCAACAGCCCGTTCCTGCAGCACCTGGCTCATCAACTCGAATTGTCGAACCACCCGTTTGGCCGGGCCTGCGAAACAAGTCCGGAGTGACCTCGGTTTCCCGTTCGACGGTGCTCAGTTCATCCGCCGCAACGAAAATTGCGGGTGATCTGCCTGTGGTAATCCCGGCGGCTAAGAAATAGCCGGTTGGCCTTAGGTTGAATGTCAGCTGATGTGTTTGGTCAGCAATATTCAGGTGTAGAAAACACTAATCGACGCTGATCATCACTAATGTGAACAGGAATTCAGCCACTGCTGAAGCCAAAGGCCTCATTGCACGCTGCTGCCGTTTCGCTTCCCTATTGTAACCTCAGCGTCCCCCATGCTGACCCTCCTGGCCAAACATAGAGGGGTTTCCGGCGTTTCGGTTTCTTAGCGCCGTGATCAGTGCATCAGTTTTCTTCACACAAACTTATTGGCGATGGGCAGAGATCAGTTCTCGTCAAGCACACGATTCGGATTGTCGACGGCGATCGCCGACGGAACGCCCGGGCTTCGGACAGAGGCGAAATAGCGGTTATCGCGGATCCAGTCTTCGCGGGAATAGGAGATGACCGAGGAGTCGGTTTCGCGAACTTCAATATGAGATAACCGGAATCCCATTTCGGTGATCTCGGTGAACATCATCCACGCCAGATTCTCCACGCTGGTCGGTCCGTTAAAGAGCTTCATCTTGAAGTTCTCGCCAGTCCGGCGGCAATGATCCTTCAGCGTTTCATAAAGCGGGTCGTGGATATTGATCAGCATGCCGTGATCGTAGAGCGATTTCAGCCACGGCTCGACTTTCTCATCGAAAGCTCCAAAGAGTGTGCTGATATCTCCGTCGCGTTCAACTTCAAAGAAGCATCGCAATCCATATCGATGACCGTGCAGGTTGCTGCACTTGTCCATCAATGTTTCGTTGCGATGAGCCGCGTAGAATTTGTACTCTTTCTGAATGATCACAACGGACTCCGACCGAACGACTTTGGAATATTGCTCAGGACTCTCAAACTGCGATGATTGCGTGATACGCAGTATGGATCGCCTCTTTTTTCTTCTGTTGAGAATAGAGCACTCCGGATTCCGAGGCAAGCAATGAAATTGATGGTTTATTGCTCTCCGGACAGGATGGCATTAATCAGGCCCTCTGCGTCTTCCACCGGTTTTGGGAATTTGTCATTCCAGCTCACCATGCCCGTAGCATCGATCAAAAATGCTCCCGGAGTAATCTTCGCAGGTCCCGTTTCTCCCTTTGCAAGAGCCGCGCGTCCCCAGGCGAATGAACATGATCCCGGTTGCCCCGCCAGGGTGTCGCGAAGGATCGGAAATGGGTACGAAAGAGTCTGACGCTTTTGCTCGGGATTCAGAGGTGTCGAAATCGCAAACGTCATAACCTGAGACTTCTTCAAAGCACCGTGAACATCCTTCAGGCGCTTGAGGACTGGATCTGCGTCCGGTCCCGCGGTGGGATCAAAGAAGTAAAGAAGCACGCGGTATCGCCCGACATATCCTCGCAGTTGAATCGGGCGATTGTTCTGGTCCAGCAGTTGGAATTCCGGAGCCGGACGAGCATTCAGGGACTCCAGCGAGACCGCTTGACGCTCTCGCGGATTCGCGATTCGCCAGGCAGTTGCTCCGCCAATGGTCAGCAGCAAACAAAGTAGAATGAGCAAACGAGGTTTCATAAGAGACTTGCGCGATGGTGTGTCGTAACGATTCTGACGGATCGACTTATTCTAGCGACACGATGCGATCTGGCATCTGACTGTCTGGGAAACATGCTCCGGCGTCATCCATGAGTTGAGCTAGGTTTGCGTGATGACCGCGACTCGACGTCGGGCTTTTTATTCGACTGCGTTTTGACGGGCACGGACATTCTTCGTAACGCAAAACCGGTTTGCGCAGTGATCGTGCGGAACTGGTCTCACAGACTCAATACGATATGACAAACGACCATTCTACCGCAAATCCTGCCTGGCTGACACGCGGCATAATCCTGCTGCTGGGGCTCGTGGCGGCCAATCTCCTGGCCTGGCGCACGATCGAGCCGGATCTGTGGGGCCATATTCAGTACGGCGAAGACTGGTTGCACGCCGGACAAATGCCGACTACCGCGACCCATACGTATTCAACTCCGGATCAGCCGTGGGTCAACCACGAGAATCTTTTCGAGCTTGCCGTCGCGTTGGGGCAAAGGGCGATCGGTGGGCTTGGCTTGATGATTTTCAAATGCGTTGCCGGACTTTGGTTGCTCTGGACGATGGTCCGAGTTGCTCACCAGCGAGGTGTCGAAATGTTAGCGGCTGTTGTCGCGATGATCCCGGTCGCCTGGGGACTCGGAGAGTTCTGGCTCGCGCGGCCCCAGTTATTCAGTTTTATTTTTTGCGGCCTGATGTTTCTGGCCGTTGAACGCGCGTTTTGCAACTGGCATTCGGAACAGCGATTCGCTTCCGGATGGCTCTGGCTTTGCATTCCACTGATGACGCTCTGGACAAACTCGCATGGCGGCTTCGCTGCGGGATTATGTGTTCTGCTGGCGATTCTGGGGCTTCGATCGATCGAGCTGCTGTTGAAACGCGGACTTGCCTGCTGGAAAACAATCGGCCATTTTTCTGTCATCGGAGTTTTCGCCATCCTGTCGGTGTTGGTGAATCCTTACGGCTATGAGTTGCCATATTGGATGATTGTCTCTTTGAGTCAGCCCCGACCGGAAGTTTCTGAGTGGGCCAATATTCTTGACGGCGGAGTCACGGCAATACCGTTTACGGTGCTGTCGGTTCTCACGATCACCAGCCTCTGGTTGACTCGCCAACGCCGTGACTGGGTTGAGCTTGTTGTGCTGGGATTAATCGCAGTTCAAACATTGGGGCATGTTCGGCATCTGGCATTCTTTGCGATCGCGTTTGGCTATTGGATGCCGAAACATCTCATTTCGCTGTGGCATCGGCTTGTCGAGTGGCGTCCGACGTTGGGAACTCAGGAAGAACTCACGCCACGAGCTGTCCGCTGGTTAACGGCAGAAGTTGCGATTGTTGCTGCGGCTTTGTTGGGAATGCTGGGATACTCATTTGCAGCATTCGGCGTTGATCGCAGCAAATATCCGGTCTCTGCCATCGAATTTATGGCTGAAGAGAATATCTCCGGCCGGCTTGTTGTGACCTTCGACTGGGCACAATACGCCCTTGCCGCACTGGCTCCCGATACGACCGTTGGGTTTGATGGCCGTTACGACACGTGTTATCCGCAAGTTGTTGTTGATATCAATTTTGATCTGTTGTTCGGAGATGATTTGTCGCGACGATATCGTGGCAAGGATTCTGGTCCGGTAGATTCGAACCGAGTGCTTGAGTTCGGAAATCCGAATCTGGTTTTGATGGATCGCATTGCCGATCCTCCTGCTGTGGCTTTTCTTGATCACCATGCA
>CAIXQV010000775.1 GCA_903921605.1 uncultured Planctomycetaceae bacterium
CACTGGCTGATGCTTCTCTTTTCGCCACAACCATTTCATTGCGTCTGGGAAGTGAGCACCGCCAAAGTCCGCGTTATGAGCGTATCCTTCGGCCCAGTCAAAACGAACATCATATCCCATATACTTCAGAGCAGACGCCATGAGCTGATTGGACCACGGCCAGCTTCCAAATGGATTGTCGATGTCTCCGCTGGTGTCCGCCATGTAAACGCGAACAGGCTTTGGTTCTGTCTTTCGCACCAGCGACGGATAGACGTTGCCGCCTCGCAGATTCGTAAAGCTGCCAACGCTGGAGTACACCTTTCGGAACGCTTCAGTGCGTTCCCAAGCGACGGTGAATGCACAAATTGCTCCCGAGCTGGAACCACCAATGGCACGCATTTCGGGATCATCAGAAATGTTGTACTGCTTTTTGACTTCCGGGATGATTTCTTCCAGCAGAAAACGTGCGTAGCGGTCGCCGAGTCCGTCATATTCGAAACTACGATTCGAGGCCTTGTTATCCTTCATCGGTTTCGATTTATCGTGCCCCGGATTTAGGAACACGGCAATCGTCGGAGGCATGTCACCGCGAGCGATCAGATTGTCAAAGACCACGGGAACTCGCCAGCGTCCTTTGACGTTTCGCATGCCTTCGCCATCCTGAAAAATCATCAGAGCAGCGGGCTGTTCTTTCTGATACTGAGCCGGCACATAGATGGCCCATTTGCGAGTCGTTCCTTCGAAGACTTTGGATTCCCACGGAGTCATCTCTTCGACTTTTCCCTGAGGAACTCCTTCTTTGACGACCGCATCGGGATGCGGCGTCCATTCAGGCTTCGTCTCGACAACAGGGATGTTGGTTGATTCGGCATCAGCCGCCCACAACCATCGCAGAGCATCCGGCAGAATTTCACCGGCCCACTGGCCGCTGTGTCCGCCTTCGGTCATCACAAACTTGTACTGGTAACCCGCGAACTGCAGCGCGGCAGCGAGGTCCTGGTTTCCGAGCGGCCAACTGCCATGCAGGTTGTTGACATCGTCCTTGCCTTCCTGCAGATAAACCTTGATTGGCTTCCGCTTATCTTTCGTTTTGCGCACAAGTCCGGGATAAGCCCAGCCGCCACGAATATTCGTATAGCTGCCGATGTGACTCAGCACCTTCCCGAACTGATCGGGACGTTCCCACGCAACGGTAAAGGCACAGATGGCTCCGGAGGAAATTCCGCCGACGGCGCGATTGGCCGGATCCTGTGAGACATTCATTCCCTTCAACGCAACGGGAAGGAATTCATCGATCAGACACTTCGAATAGCGGTCGCCCATCGAATCGTATTCGAACGAACGATTGCTACGGTCTGCTGCACCGGGCTTTGTTGCGGCGATGGTGCCGGGATTGACGAAAACGGCGATCGTCACGGGCATCGCCTTTTGATGAATCAGATTGTCAAACACGATGGGAACTCGAAACGCACCATCCAGTTTGGAATACCCGGCACCGTCCATAAAGACCATCAGATTGGCTGGCTGATCTTCACGATACTGCGCAGGCACATAGACGCTGTAATCGCGCCGCGTGCCGGGGAAGATCTGGCTTTCGGAAAACTGTCCCGAGGTGACTTTTCCTTGGGGTACGTCAGGTTTCGCGATTCGATCCGGATGATCCTGAGCATTTGCAGTAATAACAAACAGTGTCGCGACGGAGAGCAAAGTCGCCAGCGTCACAAGCATCGAAGTGCGGGATGGAAAGAGTGAGCCGATCGTCATAAGGCGTGATCTCATTCAGCGAATAGTGGGAGTACGAAAGCCGACGGCCTCCTGCCGCGCGGATTAACTTCTGGTTACGGTATGCAACGAGTCCGGTTTTGAACAGGAGACGCGGACCGAAACATCATGCGATGCCATCTGTTGGTGGCGTCTCATCCTGACGCTTGCCGTTCGTCGATTCGTAGGAGAATCCAGCTTCGTAGCTTGTGAATAACGCGGCCAATAAGACGACGGCGTTGGTGGACGGAACCAAAAACCGGTCGATGCAACTCGGGTGGAAAGTTGTATGAACTCCCGATTCAATTCGCGGTCGACTGCAAACCCAGATGTTTGTAGAGGTGGACGGCAACGCTCATTAGAAAATGGGCTGTATCTTCGCTGGACATGGCTTCGCTGGAAGCGATCGCAAACGGAAGGCCATCCATATCGTTGAAGGACTTAA
Source organism: uncultured Planctomycetaceae bacterium (assembly GCA_903921605.1). The sequence continues at coordinate 2,189 of CAIXQV010000775.1, forward strand.
TCCGATCGATCGGAACTGTGATCAACACAGCACACTTGCCGCGATCATCGAGGCTGTCGACAATCTGACGTGGTGTTGCCTGAGAAATTCGCGGATCTTCGGCAGCCTCTTTGCCAGAAAAGTTAGCGGGAGCGGAGGTCCCGGAAGCTTCATCGCGATGCTGCTTCGGCTGAATCGCAGACCATTGTGCGGCCCGCTGGTTCTCTTCGGCGATCTCGATCAGTTCACTGATTTCACACCGAGTAATCGAATCATGAAACTGACAACCGAGCGAACGAGCCAGTACCTTCTGCTGCTCTGTGGCAAGCAGATCGGAATTTCCCGACGGTCGCTCAGAGGGATTCGCAGGAAGGGAAATTTCAGCCGCCAGGCAAATCAGACGCTGGCAACTTGGGCAGTGGGCGATGCCGCCCAACTTTTCCGGCTTTACCTTAAGCTTCGCATCACAGTGCGGGCAAGCTGTTGAAACGCTCTCAGCCACGACCCACCCCCGTTCGTCATCGAGAACGAATGTAACTGTCGCCGCCATCCTGGCAGAAAAAATGCACCCGGCTAGGTTCGAACTAGCAACCTTCGGTTCCGTAGACCGATGCTCTATCCAATTGAGCTACGAGTGCCCGGATTCAATCCGTGCTCACGGACGGCATGAAGCCGAACCATGACCGCAGCCCGTTTCAAAAACCGGCTGCGGGAGGCGAAGTTTAGCTATGAAGTGCCATTTCGCAAGTCGATTCGACCGTTTGATCGCTTGTAGTCGCAAATGAAAAAGAGACAACAGATCGATTATGCGGATTTCGTGGACTCGGTACACTGCTTAAAACCGACGCAAAAGGGCCTTTCGTGCCAGCGTCACCTGAGCTGCCACCCCGGAAGGCGATTTTGTGACGAAGAATCTTGTTTCCATTGAAAACTACAAGGTTGGCGACGGTCAGCCATTGCTGTTTATTCTTGGTCCCTGCGTCATGGAGTCTGAAGAACTGGTTCTGCAGGTCGCCGGAAGACTGGCCGAAATGCGTGATCGCCTGAATCTCCAGATCGTCTTTAAATCCAGTTTTGACAAAGCGAACCGCACCAGCGTCGACAGTTATCGCGGTCCGGGTCTGGAAGAAGGACTCCGAATGCTGGAACTGGTTCGCCAGAAAACCGGGCTGCCTACGACTACAGACATTCATGAGGCGGCTCAGGCAGCTCCGTGTGCTGAAGTTTGCTCAATCCTGCAGATTCCCGCCTTTTTGGCTCGGCAAACCGACCTGATTGTGGCCGCCGCAGATGCCGCCGTGGCCAGAAATATCTGCGTTAACGTCAAGAAACCGCAGTTTGTTGCCCCCGAAGACACGATTCACGCCGTAAAGAAGTGCCGAGCGCGTGGTCTGAACAGTGTGATGCTGTCTGAACGCGGTTCAACCTTTGGTTACGGTCGGCTTGTGAACGATTTTCGCTGCGTGCCCATCATGAAATCCTTCGGAGTGCCGGTGGTTTATGATGCGACTCACAGTGTCCAGTTACCCGGAGGAGCCACAACGGGTGGTCAGCGTGAGATGGTTTCAGTGCTGTCTCGTGCTGCGGTGGCCGTCGGTTGTGATGCGGTCTTTATGGAAACTCACCCGGATCCGGACAAGGGACTCAGTGATGGTCCGAACATGGTTGTGCTCGATCGTTTGGAAGCCATGTTAAGACAGTTAACAATTCTTCGCGAAACGGTGCTGGCCTTTGAGAACTGATGCGGCTGCAATCTGAACGTGGATTGTGTGATATTTCTGCAATTGTGACGGTCCTGTCGTTGTCCTGAATATTTCGAGGTGTTCCTTGTTTCTGAGTCATCTCCTGCTGGCGGACTCCTGCCGTTCTGCTCTTCGATTCCGGCTTGTTCCTGGACTGCTCAGCACATTACTGCTGGTGGGTGGCTTGACGGGATGTGGCGAAACTCCGGCTCCAGTGAAAGTCGAAGATCCTGCACAGCAGCAGGTGAATACCGAAGAAGAGTCTCGTCGCAGGCTAAGCTCTGCAATTCAAAGAATTCAGCCTGAAACCATGGCGACTCAGACTCGTCGCGAGATGGTCGTGAATTCCCTGAATTCCTGGCTGGCCACCAGTGCTGAAAGCGACGTCGAAAAGATCAAGATCAGCGAACAAAACTCTGCCGCGCTATCGCCTGCCGCCTTGAGAACCGCAACTGCGGTGCGATACACAGAGAACGATATTGTTTACATTCGCGACTGCCTGCTGATGAAAGAACTGACAGAATCAGTCTGGAAACAGGCTGACTCCATGAACACCTCCGGGCAAGCCAGTGAGCAGGAACGCATTGTCGCTCTATTCCGCCATTTGATGCGGAACATGTCATTGCTGCAAGCCGACTCGACGCGAATTCCGGTGGGTCTCTATGAGGCAATGCTGACGGGCATCGGAAGTGTTGATGATCGAGTCTGGGCTTTCGCTGAGGCCCTTCGTCAACGGTCGCTGGATTCGATTGTACTCCAGGCAGCGACGCCCGGAGATCCGGCTTCTCCTGACATCGGATTGGCTGCTGATCTGCTGATCGGAGTCGTGGTTGAAGATCGACTGCTGCTGTTTGATCCGCTGCGTGCGACCGCTGTTCCGAAGCCCGGAGATGCCGGAGCTATTGTTACTGACCCCGCAGGACTGGACGCCATTTCGAATCTGGATCGGTGGAAGACAGGCTCGGCCTTCGTTGTCTGTCACCCTTCAGCGTTTGCACCAAGAATGCTGATTCTGCAGGAGCGACTTGAAGCATCCGACTCCGCCATTCTGTACGAAGAACTGGTTGGTGGTACCAGTGAAATTCGCCCGCTCAAAGACCGCTTATGCGCTGTCGTTGGCTCCGTCTGGAAGCCTGAAGCATTGAAGGTCTGGAGCGTTCCTGAACAACGAATCGCAGCGGCCGCGGCCCTGAGTGAAGAACAAAAGCAGGCGTACACACTGCTGATGCGTCCGCTCGACAGTCCGTTCGAACGAGAATCGCTGAACATCGGAAACCTCCTGGCTGACCCCACTGTGAACGAAGCTGAACTGACGCTGGAGAAAAAAATGGAGGCCAAAATGCTGGCCCTCGAAAAACTCCTGGAACGCAGTGATGATTTGTTTGGAAAACCATCACGTGGCCTGCTGACAACTCGTGTTCAGCAGATTATGGGCAACTTTGACATTGAAATGATTCAGGACCTGCAGGGAATTCGCATCGCCTGCATGCAGGAAAAAATTGAACTGGAGGTCCCAATCGACGACAAGAAAGCCGCCGTCGTCCCTTTCGTGCTTCCCAAGACCATTCTCGATGTTCAGCGGAGCGCCGTGGGTGATACGTTGTACTGGACTTCCATGAGCCAGGTGTCGCGCAATGACATGGGGGCAGCGGTGGCAACATTAAGAAGTTACCGTCGACAATACCCGGATGAGAAGTCGTTCTATGCGTCACTGATCAATGAAGCTGAGGCGTTGATTACTCTGGGCGATCTCAAAAGTGCGGCGATTGCTCTAAAAGAAGCGGATGCCGACAAGAGTCCTGATCGTGTCCGCGCTCAATGGATGCTAACTCGATTAGGTGCCGCTGCAGTTCCTGCGGAAGCTCCTCCGGCAGAGAATCCAGCTTCGCCCGAGAAACCGAGCGAGCCAACACCTGCAGAACCAAAACCCGCGGAGCCAACGGCAGAAAAGCCTGAGGCCGACAAGCCGGCCTCCGAGCCTGCCACTCCTGCCGAATCGAAGTCTGAAACGCCTGCAGCGGAATCTCCCAAGCCAGCGGAAACCGATCCTGCTGCCACCTCAACTGACAATCCAGTACCCACAGAGCCACCAGCGGGCGATGCTCCAGCCGAGAAGTAGCAGATCATCATGAAGATTGGAATTCTGGCCGACATTCACGACAACGTGGATAATTTGCGGCACGCGATCAGACTATTTAATGCCCTCGAGTGCAAGGCTGTATTGCTGGCCGGAGATTTTGTCTCTCCGCTGGTCGTGCCCTGCATGCGCAAGCTGACTTGCCACGTGATTGCCTGCTACGGCGACAACGATGGCAATCAGACCGGGATTGCCGGCGGCATGAAAATCGTCGGAACCCTGGGCTATGCTCCGATGTGCTGGAAGTCACGCGATGGAGTTCGCTTCCTGATGGCTCATCATCTGGATTCTATGCGTGACTGCCTGGGCGACGCTGACGTTGTGATCTTTGCCCATACCCACCGACCGAGCTGCGTTAAGGATCGAAACGGTCGCATGTTTCTGAATCCGGGCGAAGTGGGCGGATGGATGTTCCGCAAACCGACTGTCGCCATCTATGACACGGAAACGCGGGAGGCCGAAATCGTCGCCCTGCCACCCATGCCTCCAGGCGTTCATATCGACGAGGTCTGACAGGTCGATCGTCTGATACGCCGAAACCGAGCACAACGCTGAAACCAAAACAACGGGCCGCTGATGCGAAACACATCGAAGCGGCCCTTTCGTTGAATCTACGGTCAATTACGAGGCCAGTTCTTTCAACGCTTCGATGACCTGTTCGTCGTGCCCGTCGACAGACACCTTCTTCCACACTTTCGCAATTTTCCCGTCCGCATCGATCAGGAACGTTGATCGCTGAACGCCCATGGAAACTTTACCGTACATGTTCTTTTCGCGCCATGCGCCAAATTTCTCTGCCAGTACATGATCGGCGTCGGCAAGCAGGGGGAAGTTCAAGCTGAACTTGTCAGAAAACTTTTTGTGGCTGGCCACATCATCCGGACTCACGCCCAGCACCACTGCTCCCAACTCTGCCAGTTCAGCCTGACGATCCCGAAACGCACATGCTTCTTTGGTACACCCCGGAGTGTCGTCTTTGGGGTAAAAGTACAGTACGACCGGCTTACCCTTCAGGTCTGACAACTTGACGGTGGAACCGTCTGTGGACTTCAAAGAAAATGCTGGAGCCTTTGCGGGTGGTTCGAGCCAGTCAGTCATGAGTTTTCGTGTTTCTGCGTTAAGGATTTGATTCGAAATAATATCCATGATTGGTGTGCCTGCAAATTCGCTCAACACACACAACAAATTCCAAAATTTCCCCGGCGGGCGGACAAGTCTGCCTCCGCGAACGCAGCCACACGGGTTGAGTCTCCACTTGATTCCAACCGGATCTCACGCGGGACTGTTCCTGAGAGTAAACAGGCCTTTTCATTGTGATTTGGGTGACAAGCGTTCGTCGCTCGTTATAGAAACGAATCGCAGGTTTTCCACCGCATCCGCAAAGAATTGATGGCGCAGCCACCGAAACAACAAGTTC
>CAIXQV010000776.1 GCA_903921605.1 uncultured Planctomycetaceae bacterium
ACCAGAAGACAGGAGAATCAACTTTCAATATGGTCCCTCATCGACACAAATTTGTCCACGGGGGAATCGGCGATCAGCACAAGATTTGGTGCTGAGATTTTCCGTGCGGATGTGTTGGATGACGCTCAGCGATATCGCGTTCGGCCCGACCTTACGTAGGCTGATCTGTCCCAGATCCGCGAGCCTGCACATCGTTGAGCGTCGTCGAGTCGAGTATTGGAATCGAAATACGCAGCAGCAGCCGACGTCCAGCTTCATGGCACGTGACATCTAGAGCAGGCCGGTTATCACAGCCGAATAGAAATCGCCCCGGCATGAAGATTCCAAACGGACAGATTTCCTGCCGGATTCGCTTTTGCTATCCTCGTAAGGGAAACCGTTTCAGCGAACATGCCGTGGGGCCGTCTTTCAATCGTTGTTTTGAGTTCGCGATTGGAGTTCCGCTGATTCTTCCGGCACATTGATTCCCGGAGTTTTGTTTGATGTCACGAACATTTCTGGTCGCCGTTTGCTTCACCGCCCTGTCCTTCTCGTCGTTGGCTATGGCAGGCGAGACAAAGTCAATTCCCGTTGGAGACAGCCCGGAAAGCGTGTGTCGTGGCTTCGGCGGCCTGCTGTATGTCACGATGATCAATAAGGATGAGCCCGGCGATGGAACCATTGTCGCGGTCGACGGTGAAAAAGTGACCGTCTTTGCAAAGGGTTTCAATGCTCCCAAAGGGCTGGTTTTTGTTGGCGGATTTCTTATCGCGGCCGACGAAACAACGGTCTGGAAAGTCGATGCCGCTGGAGTCGCTTCAAAGCTGGTGGAAGGAAAGGACTTTCCCAAACCGATTGAGTTCCTGAATGACGTGGCCGCGGGATTAGATGGACAATCGGTTTATGTTTCGGAGATGAGTACGCCTTCGCCGATGTTCGATCCCAGTGGAGAACGCAAGCTGTACGATCTGGACAGCCTACAGGCCAAAGAGCTGCCTCGCAAGGGCCGCGTCTATCGAGTAACACTTGACGGGAAGATCACGGAAGCGGTGCCACCTGGAAATGAAGCCATTCGCTTCCCGAATGGCGTCGCGGTCGCCGGATCGAAAGACCATGAGCAGTTGTATGTCGGAGATTTTTTCACCGGCAACATCGTCCACTACACTGAAGGACAGTACAAAATTCTGGCGACTGGCCTTCGTGGGATTGATGGCCTGACGGTCACTCCGAATGCGTTCTACGCTTCAAGCTGGACGCAGGGTAAGGTCTGGAAGGTGGATCGGAAGTCCGGGGAAACGGTCGTACTGTTGGACGGCCTGAAAACAGCGGCTGATTTCTACTTCGATGACGCTCAACAGCAGATTATCGTGCCGGACATGGTCAGCGGAACTCTACATTTCGTTTCGCTGAAATAGACGTCTGCCAAATCAATGCGGGACATTGATTGTCACTCCGGATTCGGATGCCGTGAACGTCGCTGGGACAAGTGTCGCACAAGAATGAGACGCACAATCGTTCTGATTCTTAGCTGCGCCGAGATTGCGTGAGGGTGATTACTCACGCTAAAAACGCATGACTTCGGCGAGCGGGGATTTCAATTCCCTGATAGGACGGCACAAATTGCATCAGCGGACTCTCGCCCCACGCTCGACTCAATTCTGACCTCGCCCGGAGTGTTGTTACACTTCTTGTAACCACTCCGGCGGATTCAGACCTTCTTAGCCGCTCTCCCGCTCTCCCGATATAGGCTCTCTGGATACCGTTCACCTGCCCAGTGGTCATCGACAGCGGAAAAGTCAGACCCCGTCAAAAGCATCAACGTGAACAGCGATGGTTTCTCCGCCTGTCGCACGTTTATGTCACTGAAGTCTGCACGACCGAACGCTCGATCTGTTTTTGACGGATCTAGCCGATGCCTTGTTCGGTCGAAATGTCTTGAGGTCAAGCCTCGGCGCTTTTAAGTTTGCACCGGAGACGGGCCACCCGGATCGCAGGTAGTGATCTTGGGGGAATCCTGAAGGCCTCTCCCCCAGACTTTGCGACGGATGAGCTCGGAGCTTTCAATCTTCGTCCGCGTTGGTTTTACCATCGGACTCAATCACATACTCTTCGCCGTGGACAAAGACGACGTCACCGGGGCGAAGTTTGCGGCCTCGGCGAGTTTCCACGGCTCCGTTCACCTGCACTTCGCCCGAACGAATGAGATTCTTGGCCTCGCCACCGGACTGGACCACCAAAGCCAGCTTAAGAAATCGGTCTAGTTCGATTGTTTCGACAGGCTCTTCAGGGGTTTGTGGTTCGGTCATTCAATGGCTCGAAAAAAGGGTTTGGTGGAGTTATTACATTCGCTGGCAGTATTGACGCTGACAGTGTAGCAATCCGCAGGTCACATTTTTATGCCATATGCAGAAGAACAAGCTGATGAGGACTGGGATGACCGAGACTCCGATGATGATACGGACGACCTTGAAACGGAACCCACAATTGATTGTCCCTACTGTGGTCGCGAAATGCTGGAGGTCTGCGTTCAGTGTCCGAGCTGCGGGATGTTCCTTTCCAAAGAAGATCTCGGTCGTGAGAAACGTCCGTGGTGGATTACACTGGCCATTGTTCTGAGCCTTGTGGCTGTGATGACCTGGTTTCTAATTCCCTGAATCGCGGATGCTTTTGCCCCCACTTTGTTCGGATCGAGTTTCATGACGATAACCACTGTTCTGGGTGCAGGTGCGATGGGAACGGCCTGCGCATGGATTCTGGCAAGGCAGGCTTCTACCGAGGTGCGTTTGTGGGCGCGGAATGAAACCTTTGCGCGACATATTCATGAGACGCGCGAGAACAGTCGCCTGCTGCCCCACGTAAAGTTGCCGGCCGGAATTCAAGTGACCGCCGACGCTGCTAAGGCGCTTCACGATACGGATGTTGTTGTTGTCTGCATCCCGACGCGGGGACTGCGAGAAGCGATCAGCCAGCTTGCCCCTCTGATTCCGTCGTCCGCCTTGATCGTGAGTGCAATCAAGGGAATTGAGAATGGGACTCTGCTTCGTCCGAGCCAGATGATTCAGCAGATCGTTGGTCCGCGTCCTGTTGTTGTTCTGGGCGGCCCATGTCATGCGGAAGAGATTACTCAAAAGAAACCTGCCAGTATTGTCGCGGCCTGCGATTCGCTTGCGGCGGCCGAACAAATTCAATCATTAATGTCGACCGATTTCCTGCGAGTCTACGCCAATGCAGATCAGACCGGCGTTGAACTCGGCGGAGCTCTGAAGAACGTGATTGCCATCGCGGCCGGTATTTGTGACGGCCTTGAGTTCGGCGACAACGCCAAAGCGGCACTGATCACTCGAGGACTCGCCGAAATGGTTCGTTTTGGCTCTGCCCTGGGCGCGGATCGCAGCACATTTTATGGGCTCGCGGGTTTGGGAGATCTGGTGACAACCTGCAATAGTCCACATAGCCGCAATCGATCGGTCGGCGAAGGATTGGGACGAGGTCGCTCCCTGACAAGCATCCAGGATTCCATGAGCGCTGTGGCGGAAGGGGTGCTGACGGCTCGGAGCGTG
>CAIXQV010000777.1 GCA_903921605.1 uncultured Planctomycetaceae bacterium
ACGAAACGCAAGTGTGTCGTCGCAACGTCTCTTTGTGATTCTACTGAAGACATTTTTGCCCAAACGGCTGCAATTCAACTGAACCGGAAGTGATTGTGGCAACATGACGTCGGGCGATTACGACTCAGACTCAAGACACGAACGGCAGCCTCGCAAATAATGGCGGCCTTAAAGGCTGAAACTTCGCCCAAGAGTCGGAGCGGGGGGAGCGTACTCCACTGCCCAAAAACGGATGCTGGGGTTCACCGAGCCACAGTCCTCTGCCCCCAATGACTATTTTTTGTGAATGAGCTTTTGCAGATAGTTCAACAGCCGCTCGGTTGAATTCTCCAGGCTCAATTCCAAAGCTCGCACACGTGCCGCCGCGGATATTGCCTCAAGTCGTTCTAAGTCACTCAGGAGTGAAATAGTGTTATGAGCCATCGCGGAATAGTCCCCGGATGGCACCAGATAGCCACTGACTCCATCAACAACTTGTTCGATGTTTCCACCTGCGGCGGCCGCAATGACCGGTGTTCCGGAGGCGAGGCTTTCCATAATCCCGGCCGAGAAATTTTCCGTCGTGGAGGCTGTCCAATAAGCATTCGCTCGAGCGTACCAGCCCTTCAGTTGATCTCCAAAGACTGCCCCGGGAACGAGCACCTGGCCACCAAAGGCTGCCGCCTTATGTCGAAACGATTTCAGCAGAGGCCCACGTCCCAGAACAACCAATTTGGCATTGGGCACTTTCAACTGCACCTGTCGAAAAGCCTTCAGTAGCTGCCAAACACTCTTCTCTCTTGCAATGCGGCCCGCGCTCAGGATTACTGGCGAATCATCATCCGGAATCGGATTGAAACGAGTATTTCCAGGGCAGAATCGCTCGCAATCCACGCCATGAAAGCCAAGATATTCGACACGCTCACCGTAGATCGCACGATTTCGATCAGACAAAAAGCGGGACGGAGTCAGATTTGAATCGTAACCCGTGACGAGGGGCTTCATGATTCTGCGAACAGCGGGGATGGCAATGCGAAACACCGTTGCTCCGATATAGTGTTCGCAATAACCCTGCCAGTCAGTTTGCAAAAGATTGACACATGGAACATTATGCTTCTGAGCATAGCGAATTCCAACGGGTTTGCCGTACCCTTTCAGCCATCCGGAAGCAGCTCCGTAGAGCCCGGCGGCTTCGTCGACAGTGATGACGTCTGGCGAAAAATCTTCCAGCAGTTTGCAATCGTCCCAGACTTTATGGGAAGCAGCTTCCGGAAAAGAACGGCGCAGTGGATTGCGAACTGTTGGAAACGAGACCGCACTGAAGTTCCCCAATCCGGCAAGTTCATCCAGCCCCGTTGATCCTGAGGCGTGACTTTCATCACCGTCCGGCACCTGTGGATGAAACAACCTCACTGTGTGGCCTCGCTTGAGCAGGCAGGCGATGCGTTCATGCACCAGTGATGAAATCCCCGTCATCATCGGGAGATAAGAAAAGGTGAACGCGGCGATTCGAAGCGGAGCGTAACTGGAAGTAATATCTGTTCCGCTCATGGGCAGTTAGCGATTCAGGAAATATGACCCGTCTGACACTGGATTAAGCTACGTTCCCTGCAGCAGGTTGGATGCGAAGCCAGGCTCGTTCGACAACCTTGGGACCTCTCTTGTCCAGTCATTCATCAGGGACCGCAGCATCGTGACCGTTTTACATGTCGCTGGTCGAGTAGTTTTAACGGGATTCCCGTGGAAATCAGCAAAAACCACTGCCACAGATCAGGTCACGACGTCGGCAAGCCGGTGAACTGCCAGCCATTCCGCTTCCGTGACTGGCTGAATAGAGAGTCGGCTGCCCTTTTTCATGACCATCATCTGACTACACACCGGATCTTCACCCAGGGCTGCACGAGTGACCGGTTCAGAAAAGATCTTTGCCAGCTTGATATCAACCATGAACCAGACTGGTTTGCTCTCAGTCGATGCTTCGTCAAAATATTTGTGATCGGGCTGCCAGGCAAAGGAGTCAGGATAACCGTCTTTCACAACTTCGGCAGTGCCAGCGATGCACATCGGGTCCGCATTGCTGTGGTAGAACAGGACCCCGTCACCCTTCTTGATGTCGTCCCGCAGCATATTGCGAGCCTGATAATTTCGCACTCCCTCCCACGATGTGCGTTTGCCTTTGCTTGCGGCAAGATCATGGATCGAAAATACATCGGGTTCTGATTTAAAGAGCCAATAGCGTCGCATCGTTCGATCTGCCGATTCTTTTTCCACCTCGCCGGAGCCCTCGCGAGTTCAAAATCAAATTCAGAACCATCACGGCCTCAGACACCGTGATGGCTCTGGTCCATCGTACGAATCAGGCCTTTGGCTTGACCAGAACACTGGCCGACTGAATGGTTGCTGCTTCCAGCGGCTTATCGCTTCGGTCTGTTTTCGTGGCACCAATCTTGTGAACAACTGCCAGGCTGTCAGCATCGGCCGTTCGCCCAAATGCGGTGTACTGACGATCGAGGAATGACTGAGTTCCCAGGCAGATGAAGAACTGTGACCCACCAGAGTTCGGATCGCTGGTGCGGGCCATTGAGAGGACCCCGTCCACGTGCGGAGTCGCGCTGAACTCCGCCTTGATCGTGTAGCCCGGGCCCCCGGTACCTGTACCCTGAGGACATCCGCCCTGAATCATGAAGCCACTGATGACTCGATGGAACATTACTCCGTTGTAGTAGCCGATCTTTGTGAGACCGATGAGATTCAAGCAATGCCCCGGTGCGACATCCGGCAGCAGATTCAGCACGATCTTGCCATGATTGGTGTTAAGTTCAATCTGATAGTCGTTCTTCTTGAAGTCAATGTCCGTCACGGCGGCATCAACTTCAGCTTTTCGATTCTTGCTCATGGCCTCATTCTTGATCACGGTTGAAATGGATTTGGGGCGACCGGCAGCCGAGACGCCTCCCAATTGTCGAAAGTGTCCGGATTTAGCCCACAAACGCAAGTCATCGGAAGACATCTCGCGTACGAGAGGATCAATGCAGTGAGGTGGTCGCAGAAAAGTTGTTCGCCCGCTGATTTGAACTTCTGGTACTAATGTCCGATGAGATCATTAAGGCTGTAAGTTAAAGGCTTTCTGCCCCGAACCGGGCTCGAAATCGTTCAACTAAAACAGCTTTGACGACTCCGGCGTGTCGGAGCTGAGCGGTGAAATCGGCTTCCGCAGAACGTCGCCGGTCCGGGCAACCACATCCGCGTGTCGGTAAGAATTGTTCGCAGTTGTCATCCCTGACGCTTACGAGGTCGGCACTTGATCGAAAGCTTGAACAATCCCTCAATGGTTCGTGACAAGACGGCTCTGACAGGCTTCCCGATTCGCTCGATGGGAGTGAACGAGGCCATAAAAAAGGCAGTCACCAAAACGACCGAGTGATCAGGTCGTTTGTCTCAGCAGTCACAAACGGGGCAGCTTCGCCAACGCCTTGATGAAGCCGAAGTGCCCCAGCAAAAACATGGGTTATCCCCGCTCGATCTCGTTTTTTTCTGGTAAGGCACAAGGTCTCGAATCTAACGACTTTACCGCCGCACGATCGACTTGACCCTTGAAGCAACGTTGCTTAACCGGAAAGCCGCCAGATCTGCCCGAGATTCCTTCCATTGCAAGCGTGTTGCTGAGCTTGAGAGCAGGAATGCAGTTCTCAGCCGTTTGGATTCAATTGCACCCATTCTGTGCGAATCCAGTAGCCGCAAGCAGCCACGGTGCAATAACGAATTGGCTAGCCAATGATGTGCGACTGATTCAACCTAGTGTTTGAAAGGAAGTTTTCGATGTCTCCGATTCTTGCTCAACTGTCGATGGACTTCGCGGCAAATTCTGTCGTGCAGTCCATTACTCTTTACCTTTTCTTCGCCGGCATTGTGGGAATGGGTGCCGGAGCCGTGTATCTGTTTCTCGAACGCAGTAGCGTTCCGCCTCAGTATCGAATCGCGGTGACTGTCTCCGGTTTGATTTGTGCGATCGCGTGTTTCCACTACTACAAGATGACCACACAGTATATGACCGGGGAGTCCTTTCCGACCGCTCTGCGTTACATTGACTGGTTGTTCACAACTCCTCTGCTGCTCATCAAGTTTCCGATGCTTCGCCTGGGGAGCAAGGGGAAGAGTCTCTTCCGAAATCTTGTACTGCTTGACATTGGGATGATTGTCACGGCATTCATCGCCGAAACCTCCCCAGTGGGCAGTGGTTCATGGTGGGGATTCTTCATCGTTGCCTGTATATTTGAGTTGGGCATCGTGGGCCTGCTCTATGGTTCTATGAGCGAGGCAATCAATCGCCAGCCGGCACCGATTGCCAGTGCGATTCGTTTGATGCGTCTGTTCATTCTCGTCGGTTGGGCGGTGTATCCGATCGGGTTCCTTATGGCTCTTGCGGGGGCCGGTGAGTACCGCGAGATCGTGTACAACATCGCAGACGTGATCAACAAGGTGGGATTCGGACTTGTCGCACTGCATGGGATTCAGTCTTTGGTGCAGACCGAAGCAGCCCGCACTCGGCATTCCGAATTGGACGTGGACGCACCTGCTCCAGCAGAGACTGTTGTCGGGTAGTGAAGCGTCAGTATCTTTTAACCGACCCGATCGACTATACGGCTGGTGTGCTCACTACGCCTTCTTCCGCCCGTCCCATAGCTCAAGAGTGATCACATGACAGATTATTGGGGCAAACTGCTCTTCATCTTCGTGCCTCCGGCGACGTTGATTCTTCTGTCAGTGACCACTCTGGCTCTTGGCGGGCTTCCGGAGTTCATGGCTCCGTGGCCATTTCTGATCGCTATCTTCGCCGTGGGTCTTCCCCATGGAGCAACTGACTTCATGATATCCCGGCGGCTCAATAGTACTTCCATCGCCGTGACGTTTTTCCGCTTCAGCTGGTACATCGCGGTGATGGCGTTCGTGCTTGCCGGCCTCGCTATTGCTCCGCTGCTCGTGATCAGTGCTTTCGGCCTGCTCAGTGCGTGGCACTTTGGACGAGCTGACGCGGAAGATCTTGATGACGTTTCTCCCGTGTTAACAAACCGATCGATCCCGAAAGTCGTTTGGGGACTATCGCGGGGTTTCCTTGTTGTCCTGCTGCCGTTCGTCTTCTTTTTTGAAATCTCTGTCACGATCCTGAACAGGCTGCTCGCGTTGTGTGGAGACGCGGCATTGAACGCCTCCGATGAATGGAGGTTGAACATTGCCGCCTTTCTCGCAGGGTGTTTGGTTATCGCAATGGCGAGCGTCCTGCAAAGCCTTGCCGAAGGAAATACTCGCCGAGCTGGAATCGAGATGTTAGAGCTCATCGCCATCGCGGGCTGCTTTGGCACTCTCCATCCGTTGTTCGCTTCCGGAGTTTACTTTCTCGCCTGGCACAGTTGGCGTCATTTTCGACGTCTGAACCGTATGATCAATCACCAGTCATTGTGGAGTATCGACCTGAGGAGCATCATCTCACTTCACCGCGATTCTCTGATCCTGCTGATTCCAGCAGCTTTCGCAGTTCCCGTGATTGCACTCCGACTGGGCGGTGACTTGACGTCCCTGAGTCTGTGCCTAGCCAGTCTGCTGGTCTATGTCGTTGTCACACTTCCTCACGAACTGCTCTGTCAACGCCTGTTTACTTCGCTCTCGCGAAGAGCTTCTGCCTATCGAAACTCGGGACTGGCATCGGGCACTCTGACAGGATCTCTCATCAACGTCTCCATGCGGGCGGACTTCCGAAACATTCCGAAATCAACACCGAGGTGAATGAACTATGTCAGATACGATTACGATTATCGGAGCTGGCCCGGGAGGGCTCGCTGCGGCCATGCTGTTGGCATCTCAGGGCAGGAAAGTTCGAATTTTAGAACGTCTGCCGCGTGTGGGAGGAAGGTGCTCAGCCATCGAAGAGAATGGTTTTCGATTTGATCTTGGTCCAACGTTCTTCCTGTATCCGCGAGTGTTGAAGGAGATTTTCGCGTCGGCGGGCTATGACCTGTTCTCCGAGGTTCCGATGACAAAACTGGATCCTCAGTACCGGCTCGATTTCGGTCAGGGCGGTCAACTGAATGCAACTCCGGACGTCCAGAAGATGGAAGCCGAAATTGCTCGCCTGTCACCGCAAGATGCGGGAGCGTTCACACGATTTATGAATGACAATCGGGAGAAACTGCGTCGATTTCGCCCGATCCTCGAATCACCATTCAGCAGCGTTTTTGACTTGCTGCGAGCATCTACTTTAAAGGCTGTGCCATGGCTGCGTCCGTGGCATTCCGTCGGAAGTGAGCTGCAAAGTTACTTCACTGACCCGCGGCTTGTGCTTGCCTTTTCTTTTCAATCAAAGTATCTCGGCATGTCGCCATTCCAGTGCCCGAGCCTGTTCACGATTCTTGCGTTTCTCGAGTACGAATATGGCGTTTACCATCCTACTGGAGGCTGTAGTGCCGTCAGTGAACGAATGGCAGAAATTGTTCAGGAAATGGGTGTCGAACTGCATCTGAATGAGCCGGTTGAACAGCTCGAGTTTGTCGATCGTCAGATTGTTGGAGTCACCACGAACAGGAGGCACTATCCAACCAACTCTCTCGTGATCAATTCAGACTTTGCCAGAACGATGCAGCGGCTTGTGCCCGATCATCTTCGAAGAAAATGGTCTGATCGGAAGCTCGCAGCGACGAAGTTCTCATGCTCAACATTCATGATGTACCTTGGTGTGGAGGGTCTACACGATTTACCACATCATACGATTCATATCGCCAGTGACTATCAGAAGAACCTCGACGAGATTGAAAACCATCATGTGCTGTCTGCTGATCCGTCGTTCTATATTCAAAACGCATGTGTGACGGACTCGAGTCTTGCGCCCCAAGGTCAGAGTACTTTGTATGTGCTTGTGCCTGTCACGCATCAGCACCCAAATGTGGACTGGTCGAAAGAGGCTCCGGGCTTCCGCGAGAACGTGCTTGACCATGTTGAAAAACTGGGACTCCATGATCTGAGGAGGCGAATCCGGTTCGAGAAGATTGTGACGCCCGATGACTGGGACTCCAGTTACGAGGTACACAATGGAGCGACGTTCAATATGGCCCATAATTTTCATCAAATGCTTCACAAACGACCGAACAACCGCTTTGAGGATTTAGACGGTGTTTATCTGGTCGGTGGAGGAACACACCCCGGCAGCGGGCTGCCCGTGATCTACGAGTCGGCGCGAATTACCAGTCGGCTGATTGCGGAGGACCTTGGTCCAGTTTCCGCGAAGGCGTCCAGACGTTCGCACTCGTCTGCAGCTCGATGAGGGTACCAAATGGAACGCTCTCCGCTGCCATTGTCTCCGGAATTTTAAATGGCAAGACCGGCAACGGCCGCGACTGAAGAGAGCACCACCACGATCGTTCTTGCGGCCGCATTTCTAGGGGTCAGTTGATAGAGGCCGATGGCAGAAGCGAGAATCACTGCTGCAACGATCAACTCGATGATCAGCACCCGATTCGTGGCTCCTTGCAGAAATCTGATCGCAATAAAAACTGCCACGACGATCATTCCCTGAATGTACCCTCGCCATTTGTTGTAGTCTGATCCGAAGAGCACTACGCAGGCAGCTAAATGCAATGTATAGGGAAAGAACACCTGACGAACGAGAATCCAGCGAAAGATCACCAGC
>CAIXQV010000778.1 GCA_903921605.1 uncultured Planctomycetaceae bacterium
CATCTGTTGCGTTTTTCGCCGTGCTCGGGCTGGAATCGATCCAGGGGTTGGTGCGCGTTGCATTCTCCGGTGAGCGTCGGAATGTCAGCACTCCGAAAGTGACAGAAGTTACACGGAGGGCTGACGCCCTGCCGCTCGCCGTTGTTGTGACTACTTCTTCTTCGCCTGCTGACGCAGGACATCGAGTTTGCTCAATGGCTTTCCATCCTGATCAGTGACCAGCATTCCAGCAGGTTCGATTTTCAAGACGCTGCCACGACCGACCAGCCAGGACACGCTCTGGCCGTCGACTTCTCCAGTCAGACGAACCATCAGATCCGGGAAGGTTCCGATCGGGCAAGAGTCTTCCGGGTTCAGGACGAAGCGAATCGCGTTGTCCGCAGTCGCCACTTCGACCGTTGCTGCCGTGACACGATTAGGGAGTCCTTCGAGCACCGCGGTCAGCTTCTGAGGCAACTCACCTCGTCGCTCCAGCACACAGGACACATCTCGCGTCTTTCCCTGCTCCGCCACAACCGGCTCGATCGATCCGGCCACGGGAGCGTTCGCTATTGTCAGCTCCACCAGATTCGAAGCCACGGCCGTGCGTGCGAGCGGCTTGGATCGACGGCTCCCTCGTTCCCCCATTCCCGTTCGATCCGGCGCCGCATCGGGTGCCAGACCCGGTCTCGCCTCGGCACAGATCTGCCATGTTCGAGACGCCGCTTTGGGCCACGCATGCAGCGGATAGCTGACGTGCGTTTCGCCGGGAGGAATAATCACTTTGTCAGGGCCATCCACCCACGGAGGAAGAAACGGAAACGAAATTTCCAGAGGTGCATCAAAGCCCTCGGAGCGAGTCGCGATGATTTGCAGATTCACTGTTCCATCCGGAGCCAGGCTGGCAACAGGCTTTGCGAGACTGATCGAGTAAGGCACTTCGTCAACCACAGCGACGGCTACACGATCCACTTCCGCCGACTGAAACAACTGATCCGCAGAAGCCGCGACAAGATCGACCACCTGCCGAAACTGACCGATGACGCTTCCGGCTGGTGTGATGGCCGACGCTTCGACATTCACAAGTCGGCCGGATGTGTCTGCAGTTGAGTCTGCTTCAATCACCATCGGCACCCAAAACCGGTCCGCAGGAATCACGGTGTTCGGCAAACTGACGCCGTCAGGAAGTCCGCTGAGGGCGAGGCTTACGTCACCGGAAAAACCACTTCGCTGGCAGGCCAGAAACGTGACCACTCGATTGCCTCGCGGCACCGCAATGGACTGACGCTCCTGAGACAAACGATTTGGGCGAGACAGAAACGCGGTGAGCCCCGGTTCGAACGGCGAGATTTCAACACGGTAGAAGAATCCGTCACCGCCGTTGCCACGCTTGTCAGAAATCTGAACGATGTACTCTGAAGACGCAGGAAAGGTGACCGACACCTGACTGTCATGGCTGATCCCGTCATCACCGATGGCCACGATTGTTCCGTCGAGAGTTCGGATTTCCAGCAGCGTATCGACCGGGCTTCCAAGTCGACTCGCAAAAACTTCGACATCAAACTTCTGACCGGCTTCGGCACGAATGCGAAAGCAATCTACGTCACTCGGTTCCTGCAGCAGTCCGTTCAGAGCCACAGGCAGTTCGATGGCCGGGGAATTCAGTTCGGCCGACGTCGCATTCGGTTCCTGTTCCAAAGCGTTGCCAAACGGGTTTACCCGGAAAGGCAACCCCGCCGCGGAGCCCACACCGTTGTTCTCACAGAAAACCTGCGTTGGTCCGGCCGAGTGCTGTTGCAGCGAGACTTCCTGAGAGATCGGACCGCCAGCGTCACCGCCGAAAGCGACTGCAACCCCTTGGCCCGCTTGTCCGCCTGCCGGATAGACCCATTGCGGTGCCGGGAACGTTCCGATGTGCAGAGCGTAACGACTGGATTCATCGCCTTCGAAATTCGATTCATGCAACTGAACGATGTAGTCACCGTCTTCAGGAGCGATGAGCGAAACCATCGGATCCTGTCGTCGCAACGACGTATCATCGACCGCCGCCAGCCATTCGCCGGTTGGGCTCATGACATTGAGCACCCCATCCAGCATAGCTCCACCGGCTCGCATGGCTTCAGCTTCAGCAGACAATCGATCGCCTTTCTTCAGCGAGACGCGAAAACTGTCAACGTCTCCCGCTTCTATGGTGCCAACCACCGTGTGATTCAGCTCCAGTGACTGGGCATCTTCCGCTGCATCATTGGATTCCAATTCAAGGATGACGGGAAGCTTGGAGATCCCGACGACATGCATTTCTGAGATGCCTTCGGAAGAACGAATCCGAAGTGGATACATTCCGGGAAGACAGTTGTCTGAGGCGATCAGATGCACGATCAGCTCGTTGTCTGACTTTGGCTCCAGACGATCGCATTTGATGTCAGGGTTGTACAACATCACTTCGACAGCATTCTGCAGGCCAGCCCCGACGACGTTGACTGGGAACGAAACTCCCCGCTGCCCGGCCGCAGGAAAGAGCCGTTCCACAGAAGGCGGAGCAGCCTGCAGAAGCTGCGAGGCGAAGACCAGAACGAGGACGACACTGTATCGAAGGAGCATCACGAGTACCTCTTGAGATTCGCTGACTTTGGCGAGCGGCAGGGCGTCAGCCCTCCGAGCATTGCCCTGATACGATCGCGTATGCGGAAGCAAAAACATGAAGACACTCGGAGGGCTCATGCCCTGCCGCTCGCCTTTCGAATTCGTTTACGCCAGCAAATCGCTCTCGACGTTTCCATTCATCACAATCGACTGCGGCCGATCGCCGGGTGACATCAAAGACCTTGAAGCATCAATCCCCAGCAGGTGGTACATCGTCGTTGCATAGTTCTCGATCGACAGCGGCTGCTCAGCGACTTCGCCGGCCAGTGCATCGGAAGCCCCGAAAACATGACCGCGTTTGGTGCCACCACCAGCCATTACAATGCTGAAGACTCGAGGCCAATGGTCTCGACCGCCGCCTGCGTTGACTCTCGGCGTTCTGCCGAATTCGCTGGTGATCAACACGAGCGTTGAATCCAGCAGCCCGCGCTGATCCAGATCCTGAATCAAGCCTGCGAAGGCTTTGTCGAGGTCCGGCAACTGAGTCTCAATGCCACGATAATGGTACGAGTGAGTATCCCATGCGCCGTACGTGACGGTCACAAATCGAACACCAGCTTCGACCAGACGGCGAGCCATCAGGAAACGGGCTCCTGCTGACGGCCTCAGGATCGGGCCCCAGGGCTTCATTCCATACAGGTTCTTTGTCTCATCCGATTCGCCGTTGAGACTGAACGCGGCTTTTGATTCCGGAGAATCCAGCAACTGATAGGCTCGCTGATAGAACGAATCCATCGTGGCAATCGCATCATCCTGACCCATCTTGTGAAAATGCTGATCGACCAGTGCCTTCCACGATTTGCGAGTTTCAAATCGAGCGTCATCGATTCCTGTTGGATGATTCAGATCGCGGACAGAGAAACCCGTTCGCGCTGGATCGGCACCCAGAGCAAATGGTCCATACGCGTTGCTCAGATAGCCGCTTCCCAGAAACTGACTGCCGGCCGTTGGCACAACAACATAAGGAGGCATGGCACCTCGAGGCCCCAGTTCGTGCGAAACAACGCTGCCAGCACTGGGATAGACCAGAGCCGGGCTTGGACGGTATCCGGTGAACATGCTGTGTTCGCCGCGAGCATGGTCGACTTCGGTATGCGTCATGCTGCGTACGACCGTCAGCTTGTCGGCGATTTTGGCAGTCTCCTGCATGTGTGAGCTGAAACGAACGCCGGGGATCGTGGTCGCGATGTTGTCGAGGATCCCTCGGTACTCCAGCGGTGCGTCCGGCTTCGGGTCGAAGCTGTCCATGTGAGCAAAGCCGCCCTGTAGATAAATATGGATCACCGATTTGGCTTTCGGTTCGATCGTCTTCGCTGGTGCATCCGTCTCCGAAGCGGCCTGCAGGCGGAAGAGATTTCCCATGCTCAGTCCAAGTCCGCCCAGCCATCCCGCGTAAAGAAAATCGCGTCGAGCCGGCTTGCGAAAATGCGAAGCATCCGAATGCCATGTGCCTGGCGGTTGTGTTGTCATGATCAGACCTCCGATAGATTTTTGCTTGGGGATTTTTGATTCTGGATTTGAAATCTCAAATTTCAAATTTGTACTTTTGCACTACGGCTTCACAACGCTGTACTCAATCACCAGCTTCGGACGTTGTTCGATGTTGTCGAACTCGGAAACGTAGAAGTCCCAGCCATTCCCGCCGGTGTTCAGAAATGCCCAGCCGTGGTTGGCTTCTCCGTTGACCCACAACTGAACGGTGTCAGTCACATCGAAGACGATCTCTGAGGAGTTCGCCGCAATCTTGCCGAACGTGAATGAATCTTTATGCCGAGACGCTTCCAGGCCATCCGCAGACACGCCTGAAATGAGACTGCTCCAGGTAACGCTTTCCTCAAACGGAACCAGCATGCGATGCAGATTCACAGTGCTTCCCTGATCGAACGCACTTACGAGTAGACGAGCTGTATGAACGACTGCGTTTGGCGGAATCTGCCCGCTTTCTGAACCGATGATGCCATCAAATCGCAGCAGCACCTGACTCTCGCCACCATCATTGTCAGCATCCGCCGATGCGTTGCCATTGCCATCCAGA
>CAIXQV010000779.1 GCA_903921605.1 uncultured Planctomycetaceae bacterium
CCGAAGAAAATGCGGACTTATCTCCCCCCTTTTCCTGAATGCACTGAGTCTGATTTTTTGCTTTTACCACGCGAGGCGGTGGACGAGAATCACATTTCTTCCGCCGTCAAAACGCCCCTTCGTGGTTACTCATTATTTTAACAAAAGCGAGAATAACGAGCCCCCGGGCCGAGTTAATCACTAGCTTCCCAGGACGTTTTTCGCCCGACAATATCAGGCCTCGCTCACGGCTCGACAGCTGGCGGCGCGGCTAATGCGGAAGACTCTGACGCAGATTCCTTTCCGGACTCACCCTGTTCGATACCACTTGGCCCGGATGGAGGAGGCCCTACCGGATTGACGGGCATTTCAACGGTGTTACTGCTGCCACCACAGCCCGCTGAAAAGCAAAGACCGAGAGTAAAGTGCGCGTAAGCGAGTACTTTGAGTCGATTTGACATGTAGATCCTCATGAAAGCAAGTGAGTTAATTACTATAAACCCCGAGAGAGCGAAGGGAGCATTCGGACGCTGTTTATGCATTCCAGCAAACAAAGCACCCTTTTGCAGACCTCAAGCAGCGCGTCCTGGAAGAGGTAGTTTCCAAACGGGATACCAAAGTCTCAGCAGTTGCCAAAGGATGCCCGACGGGAATCGACAAATACTTCCATCCCGTCGGGGTAATCCACGAATGTTCCGCCGTCTGAAAGAAACAAGGCGGCCGCTAGAACTCGCCTACGACTCGACCGTCACCCATGGCCGACAGCCATCGGAAAACATTACTGAAATCAATGTTGTTCGAGATGGACCGAACTGACCCGTCCGCCATAGCAAACTGAACAATACCTGTGTGGTAGCTTCCGAATTGATACCAGTCTCCCTCAAATGGCGCTGTCTTGGCAAGCCCCCATGCGTCGGGCATGTGGCCTCCACCCATCCAGGAATGCTGGTAGGCCGGTCCGCCTGTCGCCTCACCAAAGAGGAACGTATTACTAGTGCCGTCTGTGACGTCGCCAAACTTCGCCTTGGTTCGTGATCCAAAGATCCCTTTGCGATAGGCCCAGTTTCCGGGCACATCACCGCCACCACCGGCCACACCCAGATAGCTGGTTGGCCCTGAGACGTTCCATGGGGGACCAAAAAATGAGCCTCCGAGATTTAGGGTGGCCGGCACTGCGGGATTTACCCATGGGTGTATCCGAATAAAAATTCCGGCCGTGGCAGATTCGATATCCGATGGACAACGAAAGGCTGACAGCTTAGCCTGCGAAATCGTCCACGTATCGTCTGCAATTCCATCGTCCCACCAGTTGCTTTCCGCAATGAAGTTCCCGGGAGACGCTGGATCCGGGCGTCGATCCACCCCCTTCCAGACGGCGATTCGCTCATACAGGGCCGATTGCTCAAGTTGCGGCAGGATCTGAGGAAACACGCCCAGCCACTGATGCCCAGCACTAACCGCAGCCGCATTTTGCGGTGACCCAAAGTACCCAGCCGGAAATCGGTTGTGGATGTCATGGAAGTTATGAACAGCAAGTGCAAGTTGCTTCAGATTGTTTTTGCACTGCGTTCTTCGAGCCGCTTCTCGGGCTTGCTGCACGGCAGGTAGCAGAAGCGCAATCAAAATCGCAATAATCGCGATCACAACGAGCAATTCAATCAAAGTAAAACCTCGATCGTTTCGAACTACCCCTACCGGCCTCGTGAGTTTTTTCATGAATTCAGCCTCCTCGTAGAAACAAATTAACAGGAAAAAAACAATTAACGGCAATACTCACTACGCGGGGCGGTGTTTCACCATGTCAGAAGCTGATGTGAAAATTCAACTCTGTCACTCGGTCAACAAGGTCGCGGTCAATACCGTCACCCTTCATGCAACTCGTGTTCCGCGTTGGCGTACATCTCTCCGCACCGATATTTTTTGAGCCTTTCTTGTGAATTTCCAGCGTACTTTTGATATTTTAGGCAATATTGCGTGATTTTTGTTCAGGATTGTCCCCTCGGCGGAGCCAAAAATCCTGCCGAATTGAAAGTGTGGACGTTTCTCGGATTCAACACGAATCAACAGGTGCAACGCCTCGACAGAATCAGATCGGAAGGACGCAACTTGTCCAGAATCGTGTCTGCCGTCAATCGCCTCACCCGTGCTCACATGATGCGCAGTGAGGCAAGTCAGGACTGATTGACTCCCGGCAACTTCAGGGATACGCCAACGCCGGAAAGGAGTCTCTTCAAGATACCTGCAAGGACTTCCGCTTGTAGGCTAGTCAGCATGGCGCAGGTAACCATCTGGAGTTGATCACCGGGCGGTGAGCCATTCTCAAGAGCATTGGGCAAAACCTCCAGTGCTCGGTCAACGATGCTGTGATGCATGTAGGCCGGACCGAGCGGAGCGAGTTCCAAACACCTTTTTCAACGGCCTCCCAAGCTCACCTCCCAAGGCCAATGCGAACGAAACGCAAGTGTGTCGTCGCAACGTCTCTTTGTGATTCTACTGAAGACATTTTTGCCCAAACGGCTGCAATTCAACTGAACCGGAAGTGATTGTGGCAACATGACGTCGGGCGATTACGACTCAGACTCAAGACACGA
>CAIXQV010000780.1 GCA_903921605.1 uncultured Planctomycetaceae bacterium
AAAACGGCTTTGAGAGCTTTGCTCCGGTACAAGAGCAAATCAAACGCTATTTCCCGGATGTTGAGCTGCTGCTTCCGACCCTGGGTACAAGTGGCGCTCCCGAGATCATGATCAAGTACAATGAACGTGGAAAGGGGCCACTAGACATTGCGCAGTCAGGTGCAGGACTTCGAACTTTTATTTCCCTTGCCAGAATACTGGAACAATCCCCTGCTGGAGTCGTGCTGTTGGATGAGCCGGATTCTCACCTTCATGCGTCGCAGCAAGCTGTAATCCTGAACCTGATGATGGATGCGGCCTCTGCTGGAAACCGACAGGTCATTATTGCATCGCATTCACCCGAAATCATCAGCAGAGTTCCGAGCGAGTGCATCCGGTGGGTTGATCGGAGAGTGGATAAGGCAGAGGGCGGCTACGAACTCGTCCAGATCATGGAACATTTGGGCGTCTCTGCGGAGCTTTATGTCCCGAAGGCGACATTCCCCGAAGTGCTTGTGTATGTGGAAGGCGTGAACGACAAACCTCTCATTGAAGCGATCATCAAATGGTGTCGGATGCATTCCGCAGTGCCACTCCCAACCACAATTGTCGTCCCCCATCGCGACGGCCGATTCGCAGGGCCGACCCTTCAAGGTATTGTGCGTTTTGCTCGCGAGATCAGGCAAGGAATCGCCGTGATTGGTGTCCGAGATCTCGATTGGTACTACGACGAATTGCCAAGGAATGAACCAACATTGGAGTCTGGTGACGGATGGACAATGATCACAATGCCTTGCAAGGAAATGGAGAATCTCTTCTGCGATGTTTCGCTGTTATTTGAGGCTTACAATGGCACTGTGCCACAAAGCGATCTTGAGCAGATCATTAACGCGGAGTCTCAGGACGCTGACTTGCTGGAAGAATGGCGTTATCAAGTTCGTCCGCGAGTCCGTGATCGATTGTCAAATTCGCTGGATTCATCATCAAGAGAGCGGGAAGCGGATGGGATCTTTTCTCAATGGGAGGCGAATCCAGACCTGCGGCGAAGGCTTGTCGCCGGTAAAGCACTACTAAGAAAAATTCGGCACAGAATTCGACAAGAACATCGCCGAAGTTTTTTTGAAAAACGGGTCATTGACAACCTGAGTACATTAACGGACTTTCAGCAAAGTATCGCTCAGTGCATTTTTCCCGCGTATCAGTTCCCTCGTCGTGAAACTGCTGGCTGAAGTTTAATCAAGTATCCCAGCCGCCGGGTTCGCCAGGCCCGGCGGCTGATTGCATGTTATGGTGAATTGTCAAAGATCGGCGTTCCACATCAGCGACAATTACCACTCCCGCATTTGCTGCTCGATCTGCTCACTGCGTTTTGTCAGGTCCGCACATGCTCGGTCATTGGCTCGGATCTTCTGGCGAACTTCCTCTGCTTCCTTGAGCAGCGATTTCACCTGTTCCTCGCGGGACTTCCGAGTCACCGGGTTGGTCTCGCGATCGATCTCGAGGCTCCTGTTCTGAGCTCGGGTTTCGAAGTACGCGATGCGGCC
>CAIXQV010000781.1 GCA_903921605.1 uncultured Planctomycetaceae bacterium
GCCTTCGTCGTTGCTGCGTTCTTTGCTGGTGTCGCGGGAGGACTCTTCGCGCATTCGACCGGTACCGTCAGTCCAAAGGATGCCGGTTTCCAGCAGTCGTTTGACTACGTCATCATGACCGTGCTGGGCGGGCGAGGATCGATTTCCGGTGTAACGCTGGCGGCTATTTTTCTGACGGTGCTTCCCGAACTTCTGCGGGATTTCGAACAGTATCGCCTGATCGTCTACGCACTGCTGCTGATCATCATGATGCTGGTGCGCCCTCAGGGCTTGCTGGGAATTCACGAAGTCTGGGAGATGTTCAATCGTCGCCGCCGAAAAGCTGAGACGTCGGGTTCGGATGTTTCGCCAGCGGAGGTCGGCCCATGAAATCATCGACCGAGGGTTTGACAGCGAAGAGTGGTGTGATCGCAGGCGGAGCGGCCAGCGGTTCAGATGCTTTGCTGGATGTGCGTGAGATTGGGATTTCGTTCGGCGGCTTGAAAGCTGTCCAGAAGTTTTCGCTCAGACTGCCTCGCGCAGGTTTGTACGGGCTGATCGGTCCGAACGGCGCGGGCAAGACGACCGTCTTCAATCTGCTGACCGGCGTCTATCAGCCGGACTCCGGTGAGATCCAACGGGGTGCGCAGCGACTGGGCCAGGGTAAGCCGCATGAGATCACCGCAGCAGGCATCGCGCGGACGTTTCAGAACATCCGCCTGTTCCCAAGTCTCAGTGTGCTGGACAACGTGCGACTGGCTGGGCAGCTTCACAATCGACATGGATTGCTTTCCACTGTGATTCGATCGCGCGGCTATCGGCGCGAGGAAGAACAGTTGCGTCAGAGATCACTCGAGCTTCTGCAGATCTTTGAACTTCAGGACCGCGCCGATGAGCTGGCCAGCAATCTGAGCTATGGTCATCAGCGAAAACTGGAAATCATCCGTGCTCTGGCGACCAATCCCAAAGTGCTGTTGCTGGATGAACCGGCCGCCGGACTGAATCCTCAGGAGAAGCTCGCACTGGCGGAGTCGATCCGACAGATTCGCGATCGCTTTCAGGTGGCCGTACTCTTGATCGAACATGACATGCCGCTGGTGATGAAGATCTGTGAACGGATCACGGTGCTGGAATACGGAATCACGATCAGCGAAGGGACGCCGGCGGACGTTCAGAACGATCCTCGAGTCATCGCCGCCTACCTGGGCGCCGGACTGGAGGATGCGTAATGTCACTTCTGACCGTCAACAATCTTTCTGTGTCTTACGGTGCGATCGAGGCGATTCGCAACTGTTCGCTGCGAGTCGAACAGGGCGAGATCGTAACGCTGATCGGAGGCAACGGAGCCGGCAAGTCGACAATGCTGCGAACGATCTCCGGACTGCTGACGCCAAAGCAGGGAACGATTCAGTTCGAAGACAAAGAGATTCACGGACAGCCGCCGCATCGCATTGCGCAAAGCGGGCTGGTGCATGTTCCGGAAGGTCGCGGCATCTTTGCCAATCTGACCGTCGAAGAGAATCTTCAGCTGGGTGCGTATTCACGCAACGACCACGCGGAAATTCGCAAAGATCGCGAACGAGCCCTGGAGCTTTTCCCACGAGTCCGTGAACGTCTGAAACAGGCTGCCGGGACACTCTCCGGCGGTGAACAGCAGATGGTGGCGATTGCGCGAGCGATGTTGTCCAGACCGCGACTGTTGATGCTGGATGAGCCGTCTCTGGGACTGGCTCCACAGATTGTGCAGACGATCTTTCATGTGATCCGAGAAATCAACAACTCCGGTACGACCATTTTGCTGGTTGAACAAAACGCCGCCATGGCGCTGAAGGTCGCGCATCGTGCTTATGTGATCGAGGTCGGCTCAATCGAGATGGAAGGTCCGGCCGCAGAACTGGCTTCAAGTGACGAAGTTCGCAAGGCGTATCTGGGTGCTCA
>CAIXQV010000782.1 GCA_903921605.1 uncultured Planctomycetaceae bacterium
CTGCTGCTAACGTTCAGGATCAGCCGTGAGTATTGAAGATAGCTCTAATCAGACGCATCGCAGGACCATGCTGGTGGCGGCTTTTTTGGCGTGGATGTTTGCCGGGCTGGAAAACTCCCTGTTCATTCTGATTCACCGTCAGATGATGCTGGAGTTATTGGGGCCGGAAACGCCCGAGAAACTCATTACAGAATGGTTCGCGTGGTTTCAGTCGGCGTTTCTCTTCGGAGCGGCTGCCGGCGGTTGGATTTTTGGAGCACTCGGAGATCGCTTCGGGAGAACTCGCGCGATGGCGTTGAGCGTTGCCTGTTACTCAACGCTGACACTCAGTTGCTATTTCGTCCACGATGTTCGGCTGATGTGGGCGATGAGATTTACCGCGTGCCTTGGGTTTGGCGGAGCATGGCCGAACGCAGTCGCGTTGGTTTCTGAAGCGTGGCCTTCTGCGTCGCGTCCTTTAATGGCCGGCGTCATGGGAACTGCGGCCAATGTCGGCTTCGTTATCCTGGGAGTCATCGGCTACACATTTGCCATCACCAGTGACAATTGGCGATGGACTTTGCTGGTCGGCGGGTCGCCCGTGGTGCTGGCTGTCTGGATCTTCATCGCAGTTCCGGAATCGTCGCGCTGGCTGACGGCTCGATCTGCGGTCCGTGAATCGAAAGCAAAAGCTCCTGTGATCGAAGTCTTCCAGCCGCCGTTGTTGTATCGAACGTTGCTGGGGATCAGTCTGGGAGCGATCCCTGTGATCGGAACCGCCGCTAATGCCAATTGGGTTGTTCCATGGACCGATCAGTACGAAGCCGATGCTGCGAAGAAGAACGAATTAGCGGCGGCGAATTCGTCTATGGAAACGCATGGCATCAACGACAAATCCACAAGCAAGGGCGTGGCCGAAAAGCCTGCAGCAAAACCAAAGAAGGCCGACCCACGAAAGAAGGCGTTGACTCAGATTCAGAGATCGTCCGGTGCGATCGTTGGTAGCTTGCTGGGCGGTGTAATCGCCAGTCTTGTTGGTCGACGGTTATCTTATTTTCTGATCAGTCTGGCCACATTTGCAGTTAGTACATTTCTCTTCACGCAGCTCAATCCTCATCACATATTGTTTCCGTATGTGACGTTTATGCTGGGGCTGTTCGGGGTCACCTACTTCGGCTGGTTGCCGCTGTTTCTCCCGGAACTGTTTCCGACCCATGTCCGTTCAACGGGAACTGGAATCTCCTTCAACACGGGTCGTGTCATCGCCGCCTGCGTTGTGTTGTTGACGGCTTTTCGCATGGATCTGTTTGAAGGCGACTATGCTCAGGTTGGCATGTGGAGCGGACTGATTTACGTGGTCGGTATGATCATCATCTGGTTCGCGCCTCGAAAAACCGAATTGTCCGCGGAGCCAGTCCGATGAAGTCGCTTGGTCTGATCGGACTTGGCCTGCTGGGCAGCGCGATGAGCGAGCGATTCATGGCGGCTGACTACTCTGTCATGGGATTCGACTCCAGCGCGGAGCGGCGAGAGCAGTTCAAAGCGGCCGGTGGAGTTCTGTGTGATTCCGCGAGAGCGGTCTTTCAGAATTGCGAGACGGTTATCCTGAGCCTGCCGAACAGCGGGATTGTCGCAGAAGTTATCTCGGGATGTCTCGATACTGTTCAGCAGCATCTGATTGTGGATACAACGACGGGTGCTCCCGACGACGCGCGGAAACTAGCCGCACTACTGGAAGGTTGCGGTGCCTGCTATCTGGATGCAACCGTTGTGGGGTCCAGTGAGCAGACTCGACAGGGCGAGGTCGTGACGCTGGTGGGTGGAACGACAGAGGGATTTGCAAAGGCCGCCTCGCTGCTGAAATGCTTTTCAGCTCAGCAGTTTCACACCGGGGCCTCCGGAACAGGAGCCACGGCCAAACTGATCGTGAATCTTGTGCTGGGACTGAACCGCGCGGTGCTGGCGGAAGCAATGAATCTGGCCAAAGCGTGTCAAATGGATCAGGCCAGCATTCTGGAGATCCTTCGCAGCGGTGCGGCTTATTCGCGAGTTATGGATATCAAAGGTGACAAGATGATCTCCGGGGATTTTGCCCCGCAAGCCCGACTCGATCAGCATTGGAAAGACGTCGGACTCATTCTAGAACTGGGTCGCAGTGCAAATGCAGCAGTGCCGCTCAGCGAGTTGCACTCACAACTTCTGGAACGTGCTTCCACGCTGGGGTTCGGCCAGCAGGATAACAGTGCCATTATCAAGGCGTTTGAGCATCCTGCAGAGTGACAACGTAGTCCTCAACGGGCTCAACGGGCTCAACGGGCTCAACCTGCCTCGCAGTGGTGGCGGTTGTCACGGAACAGGCCGGTTTTACGGAGCGGGTGGCGTCCATGCAAATGAGTCGGCCGCCAGCGCTGAGTACTGCGTTCGAAGCAAAGCGATTAGCTCCTGTTCGTTCGGGAGATCTCTGCCAGCACGATTCAACGTCTCCCCGGGATCCTGATCCAGGTTATAGATTTCGAAGTCGCTAAGTTCAGCGGCTTGAGCTTTCTTCAGGTTCTCCGGAGTCAGATTCTCCAGACGCGGAAATGCTCCGCCATTGAGTCGTGCGAGGACTTTCCATGGTCCATGTCTCATGGCCACGCGAGCATCATTGACCGCGTTGTAATAAACCCACAACAGAGGCTGAGATCTCTGCGGGACTTCACCGGTTTTGAGCAGCGGGACAAGACTGATGCCGTCCAGCTTTCGATCTGCGGGTACTGCCGCATGAGCCAGTTCACTGAATGTCGGCAGCAGATCGAGCGATGAGACGGCCGACGAAACTACGCGAGCTTCCGTGATCCCGGCTGGCCAGTTCATAATCCCAGCCACATGAAATCCGCCATCATGAGTGTGCAACTTCATGCCTCGCAGAATTCCCGTTCGCCCCCAGGAACGACTTCCCGCTTTGTAGCGTTTGAGGGTTTCCGGTCCATTATCTGACGAGAACACGATGATCGTGTTCTCGCGAAGCTGCATTCTTTCCAATGACTCAATCAATCGCCCGACGGCCAGATCGACGTTATGCACATTCGCAAAGTACTGGGCCTGATCTTCCGTGAATGCGACATCGCGATACAACGCGACCAGCTCTTGCGGAGACGCGACAGGTTCATGCGGTTCATGAAACGGCAGGTAGAGAAAGAAGGGATCATCCGGATGATTCGTCTTCTGTTTCTCCAGCCAGCCTACAGCTTCATCGACGGCAATCTGACAGCTGAATCCTTCCATAGGGCCGACTTGCTGGCCATTTCGAACATAGTTCGCTGGGTTCTTGTGCGATGGCCCGGCGTTGTTCTGAGTCGCCAACCAGTGATCAAATCCCGCATCACCAGGTTGAGGCTGTTCCGGGCTGTTGAAACGACTATTGCAATGCCACTTGCCCGCCATGCATGTGGCGTATCCGGCTTGTTTCAGAAGTTGGGGAAGAGTCAGTTCGTGTTGCTGCATGTGAACGCATTCTCGAGCATCCGACTTTGGCTCCCTGGATTCTGGTATCCAGTCATAAATACCGGCGCGATTTGGAGATCGACCTGTCATCAGGCCAACTCGAGACGGTGAACAAACCGGTGCCGCGGAATAGAAATTTGTGAAGCGAATCCCGGTCGCAGCCAGCTGATCGAGGTTTGGCGTTTGGATCTGAGGATGCCCGTTGACTCCCAGATCACCGAATCCCAGATCATCGCACAGGATGACAACCATGTTGGGCCGTGATTCCGCGGCCTGCAACGTGCCTGAAACAGGCGTGTCGAGAACGATCAGAAGCGGCAGTAACAGAGTCGATAGTCTTCCACGCATCTTCCGATTCCTCTTGTTCGTATTACCGAATGTGATGCACGCTTGCGGGTTTATTCGATGCCGCGATACTACCTTTTGAAGTTGCGCCATTTCGTCCCTTCTCCTCCGCATCGGGGAAGAAGGTGGCCGTCAGGCCGGATGACGCGGTTTACGGAAAGATGAAGTTCGAGAAAAAGCCCCCTCACCCTGCCCTCTCCCCCAATTCATTTGCGACCAAATACAACCTTATAACGATGTACCATATTCGCAAATGAATTGGGGGAGAGGGGACATCATGAACAAAACGCGCAACTTCAAAAATAATACCTCAGGTTATCGCGGAAGTATATCTGATCGATCGTCTACGGTCTTGCTCGGATAGGCTTGTTTGTTTTCGACTGTTCATCCATGGAACCGTGCGGCTCGATGAATTTGAAAGTGACGACACAGTCGATCGAGATTCTTGGTCGACAGATTGTTTTCGATCTTCCTGCCGATCAGGAAGAGATGCTGACGCTCGCGCTAAACGGTGAAGCGTCCGGTACTTCCGAATGGGATCCCTATTGGGGATTGCTTTGGGCGGCGGCTCCGGTGACGGCCGAATTGCTTTTGTCGCAGCAATGGGATCGCGGCCTCAGATCTCTGGAGATCGGGTGCGGAGTTGGACTGACGGGCATCGCCGGACTGATGGCCGGGCTTGGCGTCACGTTCACCGATCATGCCCCTGAAGCTGTCCGAATGGCACAGGAGAACGCGGCTCGCAACGGATTTGTCGACGCGAAAGGGCTGATCTTCGACTGGCGTGAACCGGTCAGTCAGCAGTTCGATTTCATCTTTGGGAGTGACATCCTTTACGATCTGGCCGTACACGAACCATTGCTCACCACTTTGCGCGCGATGTTGTCACCGGCGGGGCAGGTCTGGATTGGTGATGCTGGCCGAACAAATGCCCCCAAGTTCGTCGAACGAGCGAAGGCCGGTGGCTGGCACGTCGAACTCCGCAATAGCCAGAACAAACCGAACGCTTCGCCAAAGCATCTTGAGTTCCGTTTGATCGTGATGACTCGTGAGTCCACAGTTGCGAGTTAAAGAATAGTCGATTTAAGCACTTAGGATCGGCGGATCAGTACTTGTCCATGGTGTCGGGTTTTGCTCAGAGAAATCTCTGATGCAACACACACGCATGACTGTTGCTGTAAGTTAGTAGTTCCGCGTGAAGGTTGTCTTTGGCCGGCGAAGTGGTCCGCGAAATCCAGAGCCGCCGCGATGACAAGCGACGTGTCTTTCCGAGACGCGTCAGGTTCTCTTTTCGAACGTTGACCTACTTGCGATGCTTGCAGTAGTTTTTTGATCCTTCCACGGACGCTTTCTGGTCCAGGTCGATGTCATTTGAGCTGTGCTTGTTCCCCCAGCCAAAGATCTTCTCGAACAGAGGCAGCAGCCGATTATTCTGGAGTCCCTTCTGAAAATAGACCTCGTGCTCCTTCTCCTTGATGCCCATTTCGTAGAGGACATCATCGTGGCGGGTGATGCCCAGTTCATTGAAGTATCGCATCATGATGAAGTACTCGCAGACATTTCCGCTTTCCAGTCGTCCCGCAAAATAGTACGGCATGAACCAGCCAATCAGATAGCAGCTGGCAGAGATGATCCGACCAAGAACGTGATATTTGATCTCGAAGTAACGCGAGATGGGAATATCGTACTGCTGCATGATGGAGAGCACGGTTTCCCGGTGCTGCCATTCATCAAGTTCGATCTGCCGGATTGCGGTCTTCTCCTCAGGATTCCTGACCGAACCAGCATGCCCGATATAGGCAAAGGCTGCGGCTTTCTCGGCGGAATAAGCCAATTGAAGCAACCTGACGAGCTTTGGATGCTGGAGGTTCAATTCAGAGATGTCCCTATTCGTAACCAGCGATGTGATGACCAGCGACCACTATAGCATCCGCACTGTGAATGAGAATCTGACCGACAAGAACACGAGGTCTAGTTGCCGGACGAACTGGCATTCATGCAAAGAGAAGAAGTGTCTGCAGTGGGGCAGATTATCGAGTTGTCTCTGCCCTCAGTCTCAAAACACCGCGTTATTCTTTGAGACCGTCCGCGGAAGCAGCGCTTAACGAGTTTCTAAATACTCAGCAGACTGAAATTTCAGACTGGCAGAAATCCTGGGAAGTGCTCGTTGTGGACTCGGCGTTGTCCTCGTGGATGCGTGGCGACGAATAATACTCACGCAAAGACGCGAAGTCGCAAAGAGTTGAAGAAATGCCGAACAGGCTGCTCGTGCCAAAACGCTTAACGCGGTCGTGGTCAAAGAGAGCCCCACTGAACTTTGGCTATTGTTGACGACCAACGGCGCTGGCTCTACAGTGAGGTCGGAAGGACCATTGGCGGGACGATTACTGAACGGCACGCCATCTTCGTAAGGCGGTGCACTTCTTTTACGGCGTAGGCAATCTGCTATTCATAATGCGATCGAAGCCACAGATGACCAAATTGACTACAGCAGCCCACGATTTGATAGCCTAATGAAAATTCTCTTCCTTCATGGTTGGCGCTCCGTTCCGGGTGGAGTGAAACCGACGTATCTCAGAAGACATGGTCATGATGTGATCAATCCGCAGCTTGATGATGATGATTTCGACGCTGCAGTGAAGGTTGCTCAATCCGCTTACGATCAGCTCGGTCCGGACATCGTTGTCGGCTCCTCTCGCGGCGGTGCCGTTGCGCTCAATATTGATTCCGCAAATACTCCGCTCGTTCTTTTGTGCCCGGCGTGGAAGAACTGGGGATCGGTCAGCAAGCTGAAATCCAACAGCGTGATTCTGCATAGTCGCGATGATGATGTGATTTCTTTCGCCGATTCTGAAGAGCTGTTGAGCGGCAGCAAACTGCCTCAGGGCACATTAATTGAAGTCGGCCATGACCATCGACTGGCCGATGAACAATCGCTGGAAGTCATGCTGTGGTCTTGCACCGTCCTGACGTCGGGAGCAGCACTGCCGTGGTTGGAGCTTGATGCAGAAGCCTCGCTGGAGTCCCCCGGTCGTTCCAACGCGACCTCGCAGGATGAGGCCAGCTACGTCTGTGATGCCTGCGGTGAGGAGATTGTGATTCCGCTGGATCTTACTGAAGGCACAAGTCAGGCATACGTCGAAGACTGCCCGGTCTGCTGCCGAGCGAATACGATCCACGTTCAGTTTGATGACGAAGGGATGGCTCAGGTCTGGGCCGAACCGGAACAGGACTACGATTGACTCCCCGGTGCGAGACTCATTTGTGCCTCACCGCTTAGTCTCGACAGGATGCCGGCACTGGATCAGTGTCGACTCCCATCGTGTTCCGAATTCAGTGATCCAAGATGCCACACAAGAAGCTGAACTTGCCAACGAAGATATGCCCGACCTGCAACCGCCCCTTTTCCTGGCGGAAGAAATGGGCGAAGGTCTGGGATCAGCTCAGACGCGTGCAGAAAGAGACGCGAAGCGGCACAATGAAAACAGGATTCCTCGTGATCCCTTGCTCCTTACTCATCAGATTAAAAAAGATCGACTCAACGCCAGAGTCCAATCGGTAGACAGAACTGCTACCATTCCGGGGCTGACAACAATCAAGTATTGCCCCGAGTGAGGATGTTATGAGCATGAGCTTTCCGATTCACGTTCCCTGTCGTTGCATCTTTTGGCCGTTTGTTCTGATGCTGGCCGCGCTAACGTTCCTGAACTCCAGCCATGCCGATGATCCGTCCGCATCAGCAGCGTCACCAGAGATGAAGCTTGTCAGTAAGGTTATAGCGGCTGCGGGTGGCGACGATAAGCTGCTGACGCTGTTTCGCATGGAAGAGCGTTACAGTGCGGGAAAGGAGTTTGTGCCCCCGGGGACTACGCGAGTTTCCGTGGTCGAACCGCCGAAGTCGTGGTGGATCGGAACGAACGAGCGCGGAACTGAACCGGCAAAGATTACAGCGTGGGCATGGACGCTGGGAGTACTCAAAGATCCCAAGTCAAAGCTGGAACTGCTGCCCGACATTACGGACAACGAGAAGTCTTTGTCTGGGCTGCGTATCACGGAAAGCGTTGATCCCGCAATCGACATGTACTTCGACAAGGAGACCGATGGACTAGTCCGCGTCGACTGGCGAAACGACATCTATCGATTCAGCGACTGGAAAGACTTCGATGGCACAAAGTATCCCGCAAAGTGTGCGATGTTTCGCCGCAACTCAGGCGAGCCGTGGTTCTTCCATGAAATCGTCACCATCGAACGTTTGCAGGAACTTCCTGAAGGCCTGCAGCGATGATCATCGTCGTCGTCGCGTGATATTGGTGAACACTTTGAAATCGCGTTCGGTGATCAATCCATGAAGACAGTTCTTTTTCTCTGCACGGGCAACTATTACCGAAGCCGTTACGCCGAGATTCTGTTCAATGCTCGGGCTCAGGAGATGGGGTTGGCGTGGAACGCGATTTCTCGGGGGCTCGCGCCTGATCCTCGCAATCCCGGCCCGATGTCACGAGACACAACGGCGGCATTGCAAAGGCAGGGTATTACCGTGGAGGAATACCTGCGGCTGCCGATCAAGGTCACCGACAACGATTTCGAATCCAACCATCACATCGTTGCTGTGAAGGAGGCCGAGCATCGATTGATGATCCAACGAGACTACCCGCATCGGCTCGAGAATGTTGAATTCTGGCATGTTCATGATTTGGACTGTTGTGGGCCGGAGGAAGCGATTTCACATCTGGAACAGGAAGTGACAGGCCTTCTGCTGAGACTCAGCCATTCCAAATCGTGAACCGTCGGCATGATCCTGATGTCTGAACCTGACGCCTTTCTGTGCATCAATGATGCAGAAGAATCAACAACTTTCAGGAACGATAAGTGATGATCACTCCCGACGAATTCAACGACGTTGCATTGGCTGTGATCAACGGCTCAGTTTCCGCGTTCCGTTCCAACAAAGGCTGGGCAGACAAAGCGATTTCTCAGCTTTCAGACGACAAACTTCATATCGCACTTGATGCCAATACCAACAGCATTGCCGTGATCATGAAGCATGTGGCCGGAAACCTGCTTTCTCGGTGGACGGATTTCCTGACGACTGATGGTGAGAAGTCGTGGCGCAATCGTGACGATGAATTCGTGGATACGTTCAAAGATCGTGACCAGTTAGTCACATATTGGGAATCTGGCTGGAACACTCTTTTCGATTCGCTCTCAGCTCTTTCCAGCGATGATCTGGGGAAGAACGTGACCATTCGAGGAGAATTGCATTCGGTTCCACTGGCCATGCAACGATCGCTGGCTCACAGCACTTATC
>CAIXQV010000783.1 GCA_903921605.1 uncultured Planctomycetaceae bacterium
GTCGACCCGGTCGGGCGTCGCGAGATTCGTGATGTGCTCAAGCAACTGGCCGATCAGGGCCACAGCATTTTTCTGAACAGTCATCTTCTGCAGGAGATTGAACTGATCTGTTCCAGCGTCGCGATTCTGAACCACGGAAAACTGCTGAAGACCGGCAGTGTTCGAGAACTGACCGCGGCCCTTGCGGATGCACCGGTGCAGATGCAGTTGACGGGCGATGAAGCGGTGGTTCGGCGCATTACTGATCAACATCCTGGTTCGAAACTTCGAGTCGTCACCCCGGGTGCTTATGAACTGGAGGTTCGAATTCCGAAGCAGGTCGATCTTGATATATTCGTCGACGCTTTGCGACAAGCGGGCATTAGTATTTGGCGGCTGGCTCGTAAAGAGCAAACTTTGGAAGAAGTCTTCATCGGGATCGTTGGAGGAGCAGTCTGATGAAAGCTGTTCTGGCCATTCTAAAAGACTCGTTTCGCGAAGCTGCAGCCTCACGAGTTCTGTTGATTGCTCTGGCTGCAATTGTGGTTGTGTTGCTGGCATTGGCGCCGCTGTCATTTACCAGTGCCCCCAGTACTCAATTGCGACCCTTTGAGTTGGTCGATACTCAGTTGTTCCTGCAGACCCTGGCCGATGGACCCAAGTCGCCAGGAACTCCGGCCGCCCATCTTTGGGGCTTGCTGAAGGATGATCAAAGAAAACAGATTGATGGCTATCTGAATCCGGCCGCAGTGCAGCCGCCGACGGGTGGTCCCGGTGGACCTCGTCCTGTCAGAGTTCAGGCGAGAGTTCTTGATCTTGTGAATAAGCTATTACCGCTGCCCGAGTTTTATCATCCTGAGAGTTGGGCTTCGGTCGAACTCGATGAGACGCTGCGGGCCCCCGATCCAGCCGACATGATTGCCGACATACGTGCCTCAAGAAACCTGAAACGCCTTGCTGCCGCGTTCAGTCAGAGTCTTGTGGTGGAAGACGAGATGTCGTTATCGTTGTCGTACGGCACAATGGTGCTCTTCGGACCGTTGCAGGGAGCGCCAAGTCAGTCGTCGGTACTCATTGATCAGACGATTATTGTCATTCTGTCGATCTTTCTGGGGTTCTTCGGAATCTTCAGTTCACTGCTTGTGACGGCGTCGATCATTCCGAGAACCTTTGAGCCCGGAGAGATTTCGCTGCTGCTCAGCAAGCCAGTGCGTCGAACCGTCCTTTTCATTACTAAGTTCATCGGCGGCTGCGCGTTTACCACATTGTGTGCCGGAGTTCTGGTGACAGGGATCTGGCTGTTGCTGTGGACGCGTTTTGGACTTTGGCGTCCCGAGTTGTTGCTGTGCATTCCGTTGTATGTCTTCTTGTTCGCTGTGTACTTTTCTGTTTCGGCTCTAGCTGGAGCCATTTGGAGAAACCCAACCGTCTCATTGATTATCGTTGTCGTCTTCTGGGTTGTTGTAACCACCACGGGCGGAATCTATGCCTTCATGACCAACGGTTACCTTCAGACTCAGCAGTTAGTGGAAGTGACGGCGGCAGGCTCCGAGGTCTTTGTTGTTGATGGTGCGAAGAAGTTTCGGCGGTGGGATCCTCAGACATCAGATTGGGTTCGGATCTGTGATGATGGGCGTGGCAACAATTTGATGCAGCTGCTGCAAAGTCTTCGTTTCAGCGGCGTGCGTCCGCGAATTGTAGCCAGCGCGACGGGAGATCGGATTCTGGCGTTGCAGTCGGAGATGTCACGGTTCGGCGGTGCATCTGCTGCCACTCTAATCAGTGCGGATAAAGAGAACGGCTATTTGCGTGAGGTTGAATCAGTCACTCCGGAGCCTGTTTTTTCTGTCTTTATGAACAAAAATGGGGATGTGATCCTGCCCGGGATTCGATCGGTTTATCAATTCAAAGGTGTCTCTGATCAGGTCAGGAAGACTCAGGCGTTTTTAAAGCAGCTTTCGATTCCCTGGCCGATGGCTCGTCCATCGCAGGCATTTCAGGCGCTGACCGAAACTCCGATGAAGCCACAACGAGCCGACGCGGCCGTGGCGTTCAATTTCTTGAATGATCAGTTGGTCTATTGGGACAACGGTACGTTAAGCACTCTGAATCGACGCGAGGATGGAGTTTACATCGCGGGGGCAACGCGTGTCTTCGAAAAGAAACAGGCTGCGACGATTGCCGCTGGAGGAGACTTTGTCCTGTGTGCCATGGCTGATGGTGTCGTACAACTTCTGGATGCGACGAC
Source organism: uncultured Planctomycetaceae bacterium (assembly GCA_903921605.1). The sequence goes on from CAIXQV010000783.1 coordinate 2,228, forward strand.
TCTTGAGACGCTGGAGCAAACATCGCTGACAGCGGGTGACGTGCCCAAGTCTGCAGAGTTCTCTTCGGATGGCAGCTGGGGAGTCGTGATGACTCACGGTGGAAACCTGCTGAGTCTTGACGGGAAGACTCGCAAGTTTCTCGACTGGACACCTCGGGAAAACGGTTCTGTTTCTGCGATCCGATTTGATGAGCAGGGAAAACTGTTGTTGGCGAACGGACGACGTTCGATCTTCGTCTATGCGTCTCCTGAATCAGATTCGGAAAATGCATTTCAGGGGCTCACAGAATGGCCGCATCAGGCCTATGACTATGTCGTTAGGCCGCTGTATTTGCTGCTGCCCAAACCTTCCGAAGTCGACAACATTGTGAAGTATCTGGTAACGGGAAAGAAGTCCGTTGAGGTTTCCGGAGACCCAGAGGGACGTTCGGTCGCTGGCTCTGATGATCTCAATCAACAACGAATCACGTTTGATTTGAGCGTTTCGTTGTGGAGCAATCTGGCATTTATTTCCGTAATGCTTGGACTGGGCTGCGTCTACATTTCTCGCCGCGATTTTTAGCCTCGCGTTGCAACGTCGTTGTGTGTGGGTCTCCGGACCCCGCACATGTTTTGACCGCAGGTCTCCCAACGCAGCGTGGCCCTTCCGCATCGCAGTGAGCCCATTGGAGATCCGACCGTCGTAATGGGTGGCTCGGTCGGAGACCAGCCACAACGCGGGACCAGCCACGGTGTCACCAAAAGTTGAACTCGGCGAGACCACGAGGTTACAATGCCGAGGCGTTCTCTGTCTGACGGTATCGCATCACAAACTTTGACCGATCAGGGAAGATTAAGCCATCAACCGGGGCTAGCGGTCTGCGGCTGATTTCGGGTATTCCTCGCGCGGGTCGGGATCATGGAAATAGCTGGCGGACTTCGTCAGAATGTGCGCATTTCCTCAGTCGCAACATGACGTCCTGATGTTATCGGCGTCTTCTGAAAGCCACTTATGAGCACTCAACTTACCACATTGAACGCCGACCAGATGCGAGCCTGGTTGCATCAGAATGTTCCTGTCAGTGATTTTCGCGACAAGCGGGTGTTATTGATTATTCCCGATAATACTCGTACGGCTCCGCTGCCGGTGCTGTTTCCGGCTTTGCGATCGATGCTCCGGCCGGTTACGAAATCACTCGACGTTTTGGTGGCGTTGGGAACTCATCCGCCGATGCCGCAGCAGAAGATTCGGTCGATGCTGGGGATTGCGGACAGTGATCCGTGCAGCGATGTGGGGCTGTTCAATCATGCTTGGGATAACCCGGCCGAACTGGCCACGATTGGTGTGTTGACCGAGGCTGAGACTCGTGAAATCTCCGACGGAGTCTTGTCGATGGAAGTGCCGGTGCAGATCAATCGCCGGATCCTGGACTATGACGTTGCCCTGGTCGTCGGCCCTGTGTTTCCTCATGAAGTTGTTGGCTTCAGTGGCGGCAACAAGTATTTCTTCCCGGGAATCTCCGGACCGGAACTGCTCAACTTCTTCCACTGGCTCGGGGCATTAATTACGAACGTGGGCATCATTGGAGTGCAGGATACTCCGGTGCGTCGCGTTGTGGATCGAGCCGCCAAGCTGATCAAGGCGGAACGTCGATGTCTTGCGTTTGTGGTCTCCACCGATGCGACTCCGTATGGCATGTTCTACGGGACGCCGGAAGAAGCGTGGCGAGGTGCCTCGAATCTGTCCGGGCAGGTGCATATCAAGCGACATGCTAAGCCGTATCGTCAGGTGCTGTCCTGTGCACCGGAGATGTACGACGAACTGTGGGTCGCCGGAAAGTGCATGTACAAGCTGGAACCGGTCGTTGCGGACGGCGGTGAGTTGATCATTTATGCTCCGCACATGAAAGAGATCTCGATCACTCACGGAGCCAATATCGAACGGATCGGCTACCATGTGCGCGATTACTTCACGAAGCAGTGGGAGAAATTCCGCGATATGCCATGGGGTGTTCTGGCCCATTCAACTCACGTACGCGGGACCGGGACATTCGAAAACGGCATCGAGCGACCTCGTGTCCAGGTCACGGTTGCATCGCAGATTCCACGCGAAGTTTGCGAACGGATCAATCTCGGCTATCGAGATCCCGCGTCGATCGACGTGGAGTCATTCGCGAATCGAGAAGACGAGGGAATCCTGCTGGTTCGAAAAGCCGGGGAGCATCTTTACCGGCTGACGGAGACGTGA
>CAIXQV010000784.1 GCA_903921605.1 uncultured Planctomycetaceae bacterium
AACTTTTGATGACAATTCTGATCGCAGGAAGTTCTTTACAACACTGACTAACTCGTTTCGTCATTTCGCCATGATGCATGATACCAGACAGCGTCCATGGGAATGGACGGCCGACAGTGATGGTGACACATTCATGGAATTCCCGCCTCAGTTTTATGACGACCTAGACGGCAACAATGTGCCCAATCAAGGGACGGATACACTTGTGCCGTTATACAGTTTGGGTGACCCTTTCCGCCCCCAGACTCGCCGACTCTTGTTTGTGGAAGCCACTGAAGGACGTGGTGTTCTCGGTCAGCTTCCGCTGAGCTTGAATCACATCTTGGATGTCGATCGTAATGCTCAAACACCACTGGAGGGCACACCAGCGTTTCAGAACTTCATGAGGCGTTCCGGATTGAAGTTCCGCCCCATTACCGAACATCCAATGGCGACAGAGTTAGATTCCAGTGGTATAGAGGCTCGGGCGGCTGTGACTGCTGTCCCCAACGTCGCTGCTGGCACTGCCTTGCCTGTATTCCCACCGCAGAATCTTGCCGATCGTGAATTTTGGTCTCGCCGCGACCGACAACAACTGGCACGAGACATTTATGTGCTGCTTTACACAATTGGTGGTGCTGAGAATTCCGGCAGTTCAGTAATCAATTACACGACTACAAACGAGGCCCGGGCGCTCTATACCGATGAGCGATTGCGGCTGATGGCGCAGTTTGCCGTCAACGTTGTCGACGCGATGGACTCGGACAACGTGATCACTCGTTTTGAATACGATAAAGATCTGGGTGACGGCTGGAACATGGATGATGATCCTTACACAGCAACTGCCGTTGATGCAGGGAATCAGTGGAATGAGGATGGTACGTTGAATCTGGGCGGAACGCCCGACGCTGCGGACACAACAAACGGTCTCTATATTGAAGATGGCCACGAACGTGGTGTCGTTTATGGAGTTGAAGCACAGCAGCTGGCCATCAGTGAGGTACTTGGAATTCGTAGTGCCGAGTTGGCAATGGGAGACCATCCGGAGGCCACTCTCTTTGATGATACGGATGATTTAAATCCGAACCGGCACAATGATTTTCTGTTTGTCGAGCTGCAGAATATTCTGCCTGCTTCGCTCGATCTTGGATCTGGACTAACCACTGGCGAGACTGTTGATAAGACTGCGTGGCGACTTGCGAGATATGACCGACCCACAGCGGCGAGTCCGATTGAATTGATTTCACCACTTTCTGGACCTACGGCGCCTACAAGAATCCTGGCGTTTGCCAACGACACTACCGGGGGAAATACGGTTGATGGTGGCGGACGGTTCTCAATCTCAATGACAACTGCCGTCGGGACGCCAAGCAGTGATTTTTTTGTGGACACCGGAGTCGATGGTGGCACAACGTTCGATGGCACGTTTGAGCTAATTGCACCTTATGACACAGTAGGAACGTTGCCCACTACTGCAACACCACCCAATGATCCAGCCTTTAGTCCGCGCGCCGATCTGGACTTAGTAGCCCATGCTGCGCTTAGCCGTGAATATCAGGCTGGCGGGGGCTTTCTTGATGCCGTTGAGACTTATACCGGCAATACTCCGTTTGCACAGCGGGCGGCTAATGCCGCGAATTTCGATGGATCTCCACCGGCGGGTGCACTCAATGCGGGATTCGATTTAGTATTGCAGCGGCGATTGAATCCGGATCTGCCTTCGATGTCGACGGCAGACAATCCTTGGATTACCGTTGATGTAATTCGGGTGAATATGGCCAACTTCAACCTTTCGGCACCAGACGATGACGCTGCTGAGGTGCGGGATGATGCAGAAACCGGTGCACGCCTTCGAAATGTGAGAAGCTTGGAAAGAACGCAGCCTTTGCAAGATCTTCGGGCATTGTTTCCCTTGACTCCCGGCACCCCATTGACGTCGACAACTTCAGCGTTGAACTCAGTTAAAGGACGACCGTCTCCAGCGGCAGATACTGCAGGCACAAATCGGTCGACGACAACTGCCGGCAACGGATTTACTCTCTGGCAACCTCACTTTGATCGTGAGTTTGTGTCGCCTGGCGAATTGCTGAATATCCCTATGTTCGGGCCTGGACTTCTGACGCAACGTCTTGCTCGCTCGCGTATGCCTCCGTATCAGCAACTCGGAGCGGGAACTCCGAATGTCGCAAATATTGCTGGAGCGAACGCAGTGTTTTTGTGGCCGGATTTAACACCGGATTTGACAGTCCCTGATTCAGCGACGGCAAACGATAACCGCTTGTATCGACTCTTTCAATTTGTAGAAGTGCCATCTCGCGTTAATAGGATGCTGGGAAATTACATCAGTGCAAAACGACTGCCTGGCAAACTCAATCCAAACACGATTGCCGAGCGAGAAATCTACGCGGGGTTAATTGACGATATACGAATCATGAATCTCCCGCCATTAAACGACTCGGCGAACGATGGTTCGGAAGACGGCCCCTTTAGCACTGGCATCGCTTCCAACTACGATGGGATTGATGGCATTCAAGGCACCAGCACGAATCGTGATCGGTGGCATGAGTTTGTGAATGAACGCGATGGACTCGTCAATTCGGTCGTTGACCCGACGCCACTGTTTCCGAATAGCGGCGACGAAGTTAGGGCTCCGTTTTGGATTCCGGGTGCGGCCAACAGTCGCCCGTTTCGATCATTTAATCATCGACAAACATCAGGTGATGATGATAACGGACTGGAAGCGACTATGCTGCGTAGACTAGCAATGGACAAACCTGACGTTGCTGGTACCGCACGGAGCAATGTGGCTGGCGAAGGTAGCATCTACAATGCGATGACCTTAACTGAGGCTGAAACCAACCGAAATTGGCTTGAAATTGGTGAAAGGGACTATCACGCGGACAATTCAGTAGCGGCGGCAGCGACGTCTGTTGAGCATCATCAAATGCTTTCCAAGATCATGAACAACACAACAACTGTCAGTAACACGTTTATCGTCTATGGAACTGCTGCCTACTTCGAAGTTTATGAGGATCCTGCAACAGGCTTAAATCAAGTTGGCGGGCGTATGGGACTTGACCTGGATGGGGACAGTGACCCGCTCAATGATGCCGGATGGGAGCAGCGGGCTGTGTTTATTGTTGACCGAACGGAATTGTTCAATGCTTATGATCCAGGCTCAGGAAGCGTCGATTGGAAACGGCTGGTGAAGCACCGAGTCAATCTGTCCTCTGATGGAAGGTAGTTCGCGTTTCGTCCAGTGGAGTAGAAGGCGACCAACTTATCGTCGTATGCGAACGACGCAAACTGGATGCAGCCAAAGTGCGACACTATTTTGACTGGCACCCTCAAACGATCTTTATCATCGATCGTAAAGTAGCGTACGAGGCGTTCGATCCGGGGACAGGTGATTTCGACTGGAAACGCCTCGTTAAGGCCAAGGCAGAACTCAGATAGTCTGACCTAAATGCACTCCAACCATCAAACGCTCGGTTCTCTCCAGAACCGAGCGTTTTTTGTTGCCAGCTGCAGGGCGAAAAG
>CAIXQV010000785.1 GCA_903921605.1 uncultured Planctomycetaceae bacterium
CTTTTCGCCCTGCAGCTGGCAACAAAAAACGCTCGGTTCTGGAGAGAACCGAGCGTTTGATGGTTGGAGTGCATTTAGGTCAGACTATCTGAGTTCTGCCTTGGCCTTAACGAGGCGTTTCCAGTCGAAATCACCTGTCCCAGGATCGAAGGCTTCGTACGCTTCTGTACGATCAATCACGAACACGGCCCGCTGCTGATCATTCGCTGGATCTCCGTCCTGATTCAGATCGTATCGCCCACCCACTTGTTGTAAGCCTGTTAACTGATCTTCGTAGACTTCAAAGTAAGCGGCTGTTCCATACACGATGAACGTATTGCTCACTGTCGTTGTGTTGTTCAGGATCTTGCTCAGAACTGCATGTCGCTGCATCGTCGTGTTAGTCTGCACATTGATGTTGCCGTCGCCATCAGTGTCACCAGGCTTCTTATGGAACGGTCTATCGGCCAGTTCGAGCCAGTGTCGATTAGTTTCTGCATCATCACCACTGACCTCGTCCTCAACTCCGTCTCCGTCGTCATCGCGATCCGTTCTAAGACGACGAAGCAAGGTGTGGTCCAGAAGCTCTTCTGAGCCAGCTGCCGCACCCATAGCTCCAATTGATCGGAACGGACGCGCATTAGGCGTTCCCGGGATAAAGTACTGTTTTGCCACGCTTGCTGTTGGATCCCAACTTGTCACAGCAGCGCCGTCTCGATCTCTCGTAAAGTCACTGTAAAGATCTCTACTGCCCAGAGAGGGCGCGGAGGTCATGAATGGTGCATCTTCGCGGGTTGCTTCCCCAAGATCCGCAAGACCGGGAACATCAGCCAGGAACGGGTTGTCGATCAATCCAGCAAGGACTTCACGATGCCGAATCATATTGATGTTGATCTTGCCGGGAATGCGAGTTTGGGCAATATAGTTTCCAAGCATCTTATGTACTCGCGACTCGACCTCCACAAACTGCAGCAGTCGATACCAGCGGTTGTCACGAGCAGATTCGATTTCGGGCGTTTGTGAGGAGTCCGTGAAGTCAGGAAACAAGAACATAGCTTCACCAGTCGACAGCAAATCCGTTGAACCAGTTCCTGAAGGGGTCAACGGATCATTGAACGACTGCTGATAACCAGGGAATCGCATCCGACTCAGCCGCTGTGTGAGCAAACTCGGACCAACGACGGGCAGTGTCAGAAGTTCGCCGGTTGAAGCATAGTCTCGATCAAAATGTGGCTGCCACAATTCCAGGGCAGCCGCTACGTTTGTTGCACTGACAGGCAACGTAGGGTCCGGCAAACAGGAGGAGTTAACTCCAAGGAGGTCACTCTTCGTTGTTGCGGCCGCACCCTTCAGAGTATTCCGTCGATACGGCGTAACCGCTTTGGCCTGACCAATGTTTTGAATCGTGTCATCGAGGGGCTCGCGTCGCTCTTCGCTTCGCACTGAAGCCAAATGCCCAGTTCCAGCACTCGAGTCAAATATTGTTGAAGGCGTGTCACTATTGGCGATGGGGAAGTCATCAAACGCGACTCGCATGCGATCAACTTCAATCCATGGGTTTTCTGTCTCATTCAATGATGGCATGTTTGGATTAGCCCTCCGATGCAGGACGAGGTCAAATCCAAGATTCGAAACCCCATCAAAAGTGGTCCGCTGACCGTTTGCATTCTTGAAGGTGCTGTTCCCACCATAGGCAACCATTGTCTCCAGAAAATTACCTGACGGTGCATCGAAGCGAGCTGAACCGTTTGTGCCGTCATGATCATCGTGAATCACATCGATATCGGTCAGCGGGCTGTAGCCCGGGTCTGTAGATCCAGAGCTGTTCAGCCCGGTTGGCAGCGTGATGTCGGCAGCGTCAGGTGCAATCAGTTCGTAGGTTCCATCAAATGTGCCAGCAACGATATCACCCGTGTCAACGAAGAAAGCGCTGGAAGCGAGTGCCGTATCATTCGCTACAGAGACTGAGAAGCGTCCGCCACCGCTTACGACATTCTCCGCATGATCAATGATGGCGATTTCTTCCAACGGAGCGGCAGGATTACCGAGTACAGCCGCTGCACCAGCACGGTCATAGCGTCCAAGTCGCCAAATAGCCTTGTCAGCGTTGTTACTTGCCGTAGCAGCCAGGTCCAGCGTAGTCGGACGCATGTTTTGCAGTTCGACGTACAGGAAGTCGCGGGCCATTGATTCGTCTGCGAATGGAGTCGCTGCATGGTTTGACCCTGGATTCGCTGAATGAATGCCCTGTGCTTCACTGATTGCAAGCTCCTGAGCTTCAACGCCGTACACCACACCCCGTTCCGGTACGCCAGTTCCATTCACCGTCTGGTCTTCTGGGTACAGCCCATTCTTTGTGACGGCGGCAAAGTCCGAGTCGGTAGCGAGGCCAACTGCCATGTCAGCGCTATCGGGATTGTCATCAAGCCCCCAGCCATTACCCAGGTTCTTGTCATACTCGAATCGTGTCATCACGTTATCAGTGTCCATCGCATCAACGAGGTTCACTGCGAATTGGGCCATTCGACGCAACTGGTCGTGCGTGTAAAGCGAAGCTCCTTCTGCTGCTCCGGGGTCGTTATCTGCCGTGTAGTCAAGAGTCTTGACGGTCGCATCTACTCCCGCTCCACCTGTCGTGTAAAGAAGTACATAGATGTCACGGGCCAGTTTCTGTCGATCGCGGCGTGCCCAGAACTCACGGTCTTCAACGGTTTGCGGCGGGAATGCCACAGGACTTGCCGCGGTCCAGGTAGGTAGCGGAGAAGCAATTGTTGCTGCCTCTGATGCTGGTGGATGTTCAATCAGCGGTCTGAAATTCAGACCAGATCGCTGTATGTGAGACAAGAATCGAGGCGTGCCTTCCTGGGGAACCTGCTGATTCCGATCCACGTCCAGGATTCGGTTTGGACTTATCGGCATCTGCCCGAGGAGTTGACGACCTTCTCCCGATTCAAAGTTCAGCAAGCGGCGAACCTGTGGACGGAAAGGATCAGTGGCGCTGTATGGCTTTCCATCTGTTGCGGTACCGCCGAATGCTGGCGGGAACTCAAAGAAGCCATCGCCATCGGGAAACCCATCATTGTTATTGTCTGCTCCATCAGTATCCGTATTGAACTCCCATGCGCGGTTGATGGTGTCCACATCAGCCTGACCGTTGGCATTCTTCACACCGGAGACAAACGCCGTTGTGGGGCTTGTCAGGTCCCTCAGGTTGTCGATAACTCCATCACCGTCATCATCAACTCCCGCAATCCCTGGTCTGCCATCTGCACCAAAGGGGCTTCGCATCAGGAACCGATGAAGGCTGTTGCTGATTGTTGTAAAACGAGACCGAACTCCTGAACTTGTTGTTTCATCAAATCTGAAAGCATCAACGCTCAGGTCGAAGCCGTAGGGAGCGAGGCTTGTCACTCGATCACTCAATGTTTCCTTGTATCCACCACCGGGCGGTTCGGGCAGGTGAAGGGCCAGCAGATCACCCGCACCAAAAACACGATCAAAATCGCGGTCTGATAACTCTGGATCAAAAACGGATTCCAGAGCGTCTTCAAACAACGGATCTAAAAACGGATTGGTGAGTAAGTCGTCTCCGCCAGCATTGTCAAAGGTGCCGTTTTGACCAAACCAATAACGTGGCACTGTTCCGTCCACATCGCGAACTAACGAGTAACCGTTGAAACTCAGAAACCGTTCTGGGCCATAAGTCGCAGTGTCGTGTTGCATCAACGGAAGGCGGATGTCACCAGCCAGCGGAAAACTGGAACCAGAATATACACCTTGCGTTCCCTGATGAGTTCGTCCGGTGCCTGCATAGTCCATCGGTGTTCCAAACCCGCGAACGCGACCACCCCCCGTAACGATCTCTCCGTCAGCACGATCCTGATTGTCATCGAAACCGTTTCGACCACTTCCTGTCAGCGCCCCACCGTATCGAATTCCGCTACTGCCCGTTGCTTGCCCCTGACCCGACCGACCTGGCCGTGGAAGATCAGCCACCAGAAAAGTACCACCTGGCTTCACCGTGTTGAAGAGTCGTTCGTTTTCGCCCCAACGCCCGGAAGCAAGATCCTTAAGCTTTGACGTGTCTGATGGGTCGATCTTGGCACGGCCAGTAAGTAACCAGATCCATTCCATGTTCGCCTGTTCAACATTATTTGTTGGTAGCTTGCCGTAGTGATGCATGAATTGAGGTGGTACGTCGGCATCGGCTGCATTCCCCAAATTCGTCCGCAGCGACCAAAGAGGATTGATCTCATTTGGTCCCAGCCCCACACCCGATTTGGACAAAAACTGCTCAGCAATTAGTCCTGAGCCCGCGATCGTCTGCAGGTTTCCTGAACGATTCAAGCCGGCAAGGTTTCCATGCACATTCAGATTGACCAATCCATCCAGATCGTAGATCGTGAATGAATGGAGAACCGTGTACAGCTTTCCATTCGAGTCTTCCTGCACTGGGAAATGCGTGTCGATCCAAATCCCTTCACGGATATTGTCACCATCGTTGTCGGCATCTAATTCATAGACGCCTGGATTGGACCCCGTCCAGATTCCTAATTCACCAATGATACCGTTGTTGCCAGCACCTGTTGGACTGTCGGCGGGATAAAATGGAAAGCCACCGCTTCCAAGCGGAGCTGATAACAAAGAGTTTTCTGCCGTTGTCAGAAAGCGAAACGCTTTTGCTCCGGTCGTCGGTGAAACCACAATGTGTGAAGGATGAGGGCGAAACGATCTGGCAGCGAACGACGTGCCTGTTGTCCGATCAACGCCATCAAATGCTGTCGCCCAGTTCAAGTCCGTGGGCGTTGTGTTTCCACCGAAGCCGTTCGACGCAGCAGTTTTCATGTACTGCGGACGGAAGAACGACGGAATGATGACAGGAACACGCTCGAAGCGTGGGTTTGCCCCTGTTCCATTATCCCGGATCGCCCAGCCTTTGTAGGCGAGAAATATGTTATTGATATCCGGATAAGTGTAGTCAACGTCCGGCGCAGGACGGGGGACTGGGCGGTCTTCCTGCCCGTTTCGAGCGGCGGGCGAATCTACAAAGTTGAGCCAGTCGTTACCTGCGGGACCGGCCGCAACAGGCAAGCCGCCAGAATAGTTGACTGAGATCCCATCGCCGGAGTGCGGAGCTAAGTCGCCACCTACCATCGTAGCCACCATACTCAACTTGCGATCCCTGCTGCGGAGAGCACTGTATCGTAAATCGGGGCGATTGGATGGGCCCGTAATGATCTGCTCTAATGGATGATCCCAGACATTGTCAGGGTCTTCCGGTTCCGATTTTTCCGCTTCACTGAAGAACTCCGCAGCGGCTCGTTCCTGAGAAGAGAAAGTAAAGAATACCATCCCGGAAAAGGCCAGTAGTCCCAAAAGAGCAATCACGATGATAAGAGTGGAACCGCGTCGCGAAGCAGATGCTCTGAGTGATATGTAGGTCTTCATGTTTTTTCAGCTCCTGCTGACCGGACCTGGCCCGCCGGATCGGGAGCAACCTTGAATATGGTTCTGGAAAGAGATGCCTTGTTCTGATCCCGAAATAGGCCGAAGGAAGATTGCCTCCGACCGTATTCTTTTCTAACCGCACGGGCTGCACATTCCTGGTAAAGGCCGTGACGCCCAAGCCCACATTTTAACGGCAGTGCCTGTCACACATTTTGCTAACTCAACAACGTTCAGTTGCGCACATGAAATACCGTCGCTCTGATGTCTATTTCTTTACATCCGTCGTAGGAATGACTAACGACAACTGCCGCATATTATCCGACGTTTTGTCATGAAAACGGAACGTCAGACGAATTGACTGCAAAGGACGTCGGTTATCAAAAGACTCCCAGGTGATCTCATTATTCGATTCAGTGGTTCTGCGTCCAATCGCTGCGGGAAAAGTTGGTGGTGTACCGGATGACTCTGTATTCCCGCTGGTATCAACATCTACCCCGGCAATCATTCGATATGCGATCATGAAACGAGGTTCATCCACTTCCTGATCGTAACCCTTGTCAAAAAGCAGATCGCTGTTGTCTGCACGATTGACAAAGACAACGTCCCCTACGTTGTACGCGAGATTCGGCTGCCAGAAGCCTCTGTTAACAGGTTGTTCAACGGAAGGATCAGGCATCGTTGCCGGAGATGGCCCATTCGGCCAACGAGGCGGATAATACGTATAGGGTAGATACGGCGGGTGTAATTCTGCAAAGCTTGCGGCACCGCCACTCCCGTCAGAGTCAAATCCAGCCGCCGAGGGGTGCCACGTGTCAAATACGGCTCCCGGGTTGACCCCCGAAATTGGACCATATTGCGGATTGTGACATCGCGACAAGTGATAGTCACCGACTTCACCCGTTGCAAAGTTACGTGAAGAATGTCCCGGAACCACGAAGCGTTGCAGACGCTGGTCCCATAACTCCACCTTCATTTCATGAACATTGGACAGCAAAAGATCTTCAACGCGCCGAACCCCACCTCGTCCTTCAGACGCCGCTGAGTCAAACTCAGAGACGACACCGTTAGCATTAAGCGTGACTGGAGTATTGACAACGTCCATTGGATTGCCGTTGCCCAGTACTGTGTTGCTGTCGGCTGCTGTGGAATCCGGGGGAATCGTTTCGACACGGCACGAATTCTGAGGGAAATTGAAGTTCAGTGACGAAGTTTCCGCGTGCGTGTAACGACCAATAAATAATGATGGAGATGTTGCATTTGCAATTCTGGAGTGTTCGCGAGATCGTCTCGATAACGGATTAGAATTAAAACCCCAGCGGCGCGCTGGATTCGCCAGAACCTCTGATGCTGCCCCCATTGTTTCGTTGCTGAGAGCGTCCACGCCCAGAACGGCAGCACTCTGGTTACTGCCCGAGAAACTTGCGAAAGCCGCATGGTCAAACAACAACTGAAAGTCATTCGACAGTGTCCCGCCAACTCCGTCGGGAATGAAAC
>CAIXQV010000786.1 GCA_903921605.1 uncultured Planctomycetaceae bacterium
CATTCACCACCTCCGGCGAAAGCTGAGCCCCATGAAACATTCTCGCTCCTGCTGCTGATCTTCAGCTTGTGTTCTTCGACGACATGAGGCAGCAATTCCTGGACGACAAATCGAGCATACTGATCGCTCAACGTGTCGTATTCGAAACTACGATTGTTAGCTCGCCAGCGACTCTCCGGAATTTCTCCGCCGTTATGTCCCGGGTTGATGAACAGACCAATTGTGACCGGCATCTTCCCCTGATGGATCAGGTTGTCGAAGACGATGGGAACTCGCACCTGTCCATTCTCATCAAGATAGGCATGACCATCCTGGAAGACCATCAGACAGGCGGGCTGAGTTCCGTCGTACTGCTTTGGAATGTAGACGTGATATTCTCGCACAGTCCCTTCAAAGATCTGGCTGGTCCATTCATGCTTCGTGACAGTTCCCTGAGGCACGCCGTCCTGACGCTGTGAGTCGGCTCCGAGCTGATAGACGTCGTCCGGGTTCGCCTGCTGAGCTTGGGTGCTTTGTGAGAAATTTGCGATCATGAGCAGCATCAGAAACAAAGGTCGAAATGAGATAAGTGTGCGTGGCATCCTGATTTTCCGGTGAGAAAAAGCCTGGGCGAGGCTGACGAACTTCTGCAATCAGCGCAAGGGATCGTTCGCCATGGAGCGAATGGGCTGCGTCAGACTGAAGTATTGCAGCATATAGGATGAGGTTTCTCTTGTCGGTTGTCTACCGGTTGGGTTGATCCAATGGATTCCGCGGTGCGCGATACCCCAAATTCCTCGCTGCCTGGTATCGGGCTTTCTTCCAGCGTATGCTGATCGGCTGGAAGTCCGTAAGTTCGGTTAATGGAGCTGAGTTTTCCTGACTGATTCCAGCGCCGTGAACCGTCCCTTCGGGAACTCCCTGTGTGTTTTGCACCCCATCGGCAATTCCAGGAGATCCTCATGTCAAAAGCGTCACCCCACCTGCCTCGCCGTCGCTTTCTGAAGAAAAGTGTGGCTGCAGCCGCCGCAGCGGTTATGGCTCCAACCATTATTCCGGCCTCAGCACTTGGGCGAGGTGGAGCGGTTGCTCCCAGCGAACGAGTCGTCGTCGGTGGCATCGGAATCGGCAATCGCGGCACTTACGACCTCGGTTGTTTTCTGCAGCAGCCGGATGTGCAGTTCATCGCTGTCTGCGATGTAAAAGAATCGCGTCGTCAGGCCGTTAAGAAACTCGCCGACGACCAGTACGGCAATCAAGACTGTTCCATGCACAAAGACTTTCGCGAAGTGCTGGATCGGAAGGACATCGATGCCGTCCTGATTGCCACCGGTCCAAACTGGCATGCGACGATGGCCATGCACGCCGCCAAAGCCGGCAAGGATATGTATTGTGAAAAGCCTGTCACGAAAAACATCGCTCAGAGCCTGATCCTTGCGGAAACGATGCGACGAACGGGTCGAGTTTTCCAGGCGGGCACTCAGCGACGCAACCTGCCTCACTTTTCCTTTGCTTGTCAGTTGGCACGCACCGGGAAGCTGGGAAAACTCACGAAAGTATTTGCTCATCCAGCCGGCATGCAGGCCATGATGAGCGGATGGCTGATTCCGGAAACTGAGCCTGACAAAGCCATCGTGGATTGGGATATGTATCTTGGCCCGGCGGCCTGGCGTCCATTCAATCCCAAGCTGCTGGATGGATTCAATTTTGAAAAGGGCGGTGGACTTGTCGGCGGCGGAGTACTCGAATGGGGCTCCCACTGTGTCGACCTTTGCCAATGGGCTGTGGGCGATTGTCCTCCGCCAGTCGAGTATGATGCTCCGAAAGATGGCCAACTGGTGGCTCGCTATGAAAACGGCTGCGAGCTGATCTTCCGTGAGACCGGTTGGATTCCGCTGGGATCCTGTCCGGTTCGATTCGAAGGCGAAACGGGCTGGGTCGAAGCTGGCGACAGCGGCAAACTGGTACTCAGCTCACCCGCGCTGCTGGCCGGACGCACCGTGGAAGAAATCGATGGCTATCCTGCGACGTATCACGTCCGCGACTTCCTCGACTGCGTGAAGACTCGCAGCCAGCCCAAGGGAAATGCGGACGCGGCCTGCAATGCCCACATCGCCTGCCATGCGGCCAACATCGCGCTGCATCTGGGACGCACAGTAAAGTATGACAATACGACTCATGAATTTGTGAATGATGAACAGGCTAACCGACTGCGATCGGAAGCTCTTCGAGAACCGTGGAGACTGTAATCGCGGCTCACAGTACTGAGCCTTAGCTACTGCCATTTGAAATTTGAGATTTCAAATTTGAAATTGGGACTTGCAGTCGGAACTCTCCCACCAACTTCATCTCACAGGAAAATAAACTCATGAGAATTCTACGATCATCTTTGCCCATAGTCGCATTGTTACTCACCTCGTTCACGGTCTCGAGCATTGCACTGGCTGACGGCCCTGCAACGTCACCGGAGAAAGAACAGGAACTGCTGGCAGTCTTGAAATCTGACGCCGCGCCGGCAGATAAAGCCATCACCTGCAAACAGTTGGCCATTTATGGTTCCGCGGCGGCTGTGCCTGAGTTGGCAAAGCTTCTGCCGATACCGGAACTGTCGTCATGGGCTCGGATTGCACTCGAATCCATTCCCGGCCCGGAAGCGGATGAAGCTCTGCGAACAGCCACCGAATCTCTGCAGGGACGACTGCTGGTCGGCACGATCAACTCAATCGGCGTGCGTCGTGACGCAGCAGCCGTCGCAGCACTGTCCGGAAAACTGAAAGATGCGGACGCCGAAGTGGCCGCTGCTGCAGCCGTCGCACTGGGACGCATTGGAAATAATGATGCATCAAAAGCGCTGCGTACTGCTTTGGCAGATTCCAGCCCGGAAGTTCGATCGTTTGTGGCCGAAGGTTGTGTGCTGTGTGCCGAACGATTGCACTCAGAAGGCAAGTCGGCCGATGCAATTGCGATCTATGACGAAGTGCGAGCGGCTGACGTACATCTGCAGCGAATTGTTGAAGCAACTCGAGGAGCCATTCTGGCTCGTGGTCAGGACGGCATTCCTTTGCTGGTCGAACAACTGCATGCGGATGACCGAGCCCTCTTTCGTCTGGCACTCGGGACGGCTCGTGAATTTCCGGGCAGCGAGATTGATAAAGTCCTTGTGACGGAAATGACGAAG
>CAIXQV010000787.1 GCA_903921605.1 uncultured Planctomycetaceae bacterium
AGCTTCCCCGGAATTCATGCGATCGATCGATTCCTCTATGTTTTTGAGTTGATGAGACTCGTGAATCCGAGGACTGCGATTAATTCTTTAGGTCCGCACCGGGCGTCAACAAACAGATGCGAATCTGTATCGAGAATAGTAGGCATCATCCTGCGATGATTGATCAGAGTTCAGACGGGAATCGAGCTCTTCATCGTGCTCAATCCAGAACAATGGTTCCAAGACAATCTTGGAAGCAATCCTGTTTCTGGCTGGACGACACCTCTCCATGAACAGGTTAAGCTTACGACGTGAGGCGAGTTGCGACCTCAGCCCGGATAAGACAAAACAAAAGAAAGCCCTTCCATGGTGAGCCCCGGTGCGGAACAGAGATCAGGCGGTTCCTCCCCTTCCATGATCCTGAAAGGAATCGTTCTTGGATTATTCTTGCTCGCAAGGGCATCTGCGGCCGATGAGATCCTTTCCGACACAGTTCCACTGACTGTGGATCGACCGCTCGATCAGATGATGGTCGAGGGATTAAATCTGTTTTGCCTACGGGAGTTAGCCGCATCTCCTCGGCTCCGCTCAGAACGATGGAAAGACGATTTGGTCACCGGTGTCACACTGGAGAAGAGCCTGACGGATCATCGAAATCGTTTCCAAAGCTTGATCGGGGCTGTTGATATTCGCGTAACCTCTCATCCACTGAGACCCCAGGATTTTGAACTGATTACTACCCTGAATCAGTCATCCATTGTGGCAAAGAGTCCAGGGGTCACAGTACATCGTGTTCGGTGGCCGGTCATTGAAGGTGTCTCTGCCGAGGGATTGCTTTTTGTTCCTCGAGTCATTCGGGCAGCCGTGGTTGCATTGCCGGATGCAGACTGGACTCCGGAAATGTTTTCCGGGCTGCAACAGGGACTGCCGGAAACGGCTCAGATCGTCCCCCGTCTGGCAGAAGCTGGCTGCATTGTCGCAATTCCGATGCTGCTTAGCCGAAGTGATGAATACTCAGGACGTTCGGAGATCGTGTTCACGAATCAGCCGCATCGAGAGTTTCTTTATCGTCAGGCCTTTGAGGTCGGAAGACATATCATCGGTTACGAAGTTCAAAAAGTTCTCGCGGCAACGGATTTGCTGGAGCAACTGTTGAAGCGGTTGGCACCGGATCAAATAGGAGTTCACCCGAAGATTGGTGTCATTGGTTTTGGCGAAGGTGGGCTCCTGGCACTTTACTCGGCGGCCATCGACACGCGACTTCAGGCCTGCTGGGTGAGTGGCTATTTTCAGCAGCGAGAGTCTGTCTGGCAGGAACCGATTTATCGGAACGTCTGGGGGCTACTGACCGAGTTTGGTGATGCGGAACTGGCCGGAATGATCGCTCCACGAAGACTGATCCTCGAGTCGTGTCGGGCTGTTGAAGTTGCAGGACCGCCGAATGCCCGAAAAGGTCGCACGAACGTAGCCGCTCCCGGGGAGATCAGAACCTGCCCACTGGAATCTGTTCAGGCAGAACTCGATCGGGCAAAGCTGTTCTTTGCGGTGCACGACAAGTTGGACGAACTCACCCATATCGTCAGCGGTGAGAACGGCGATAGTTCTCCCGGCACGGAGGACGCCTTACGAGCCTTTACCGAAAGGCTCGATGTGTTGGAACAACTTGCCCAGCAGCCGACGCCGTGGGCCACCAATTCACTGCAGGATAGAGGGCCGGAACTCGTTACTCGCGATGCTATGGCGCGTGAGAAGAGGCAAATTGATGAATTGCAGGCTCATGTTCAGAGTCTGCTTCTCCAGAGTCACCAGGTACGCGATGCTCGTTGGCGTCTGGATCCAGCGGCAATCGATGAGTGGAAGAATCAGGAACCTCGGTTGAGGGAATGGGTTCATGCAGAGCTAATCGGCAAGTTGCCGCACGAACGAAAGTCGCCTCAAGCTCGCTCTCGACGAATCCTCGTTAACGATGCTTATGTCGGATATGAGATCGTGTTAGACGTTTTTGAAGATTTGATCGCTGGCGGAATTCTTTTGATTCCAAACAACATTAAGGACGGTGAGCAACGCCCGCTTGTTGTATGCCAGCACGGATTGGACGGGACGCCAATGGATACGATCTCGCGTGAAGCCGAACACTATCGATACTACAAATCCTTCAGCGAGGAACTGGTGAAGCAAGGCTACATCGTCTACGCACCGCAGAATCCTTATCGGGGTGGAGACAAGTTTCGACAATTGCAGCGCATGTCGAATCCTTTAAAGCGTTCCCTGTTCAGTTACATCATCGCTCAGCATGAGCAAACACTGGACTGGCTGGCCACGTTACCTCAAGTCGATTCCACGCGGATCGCGTTCTACGGATTGTCCTACGGCGGCAAAACGGCCATGCGCGTTCCACCTCTCGTCGAAAAGTACAGTTTGTCAATTTGCTCCGGCGATTTCACTGATTGGCCACGCACGATGGCATCGAACAATGAGAAGTTCAGCTATCTGTTTACGTCGGAGTATGAAGTCTTTGAATGGAACCTGGCGCATGTGGCCAGTTATGCAGAACTCGCCATGCTGATGACACCACGACCGTTTATGGTCGAAGAGGGGCATCGCGACGGAGGTCAGCCCAGCGAATGGGTCGCCGGGGAGTTTGGCAAGGTGCGCCGTCATTACGATCAATTGGGATTGGTCGACAGGGCCGTCATCGAGTTCTTCGATGGGCCGCACACGATTCACGGGCAGGGCACGTTCGAATTCCTTCGCCGGCACCTGAACCATCCGAAGTTCCCATGACGGACGACAATAAGGGGCAGCAGGTGGTTGCTCATGGACCTTTCTGTCAGAAAGGCCTCGGCCGCCTCACGTCCCGCGAAATCGCCGAGAAGTGGCCGAGTTCCTGCGAACTCGGCCACCGCATTTCAAAAACCTGGGCTACATGTTGATCTCATATCCCTTGCGATTCTCTCGTGACAGGAATGAGTTGGCCTGATCATCTCCAACGATTTCGCGTTTGACAGCATCCCAGTTCAGAGGACGGTTCAGGCGCATCGCGATATTGCTCAGATGACAGATTTCCAGCATTCGGTTGTGAGACCAGACGTCTGAAATCGGCTGCTTTCGAGACTTCATCGCGTCCGTAAAGTTGGACGTATGATTCTCGCTGACAGGACCACCGTAGACGGCTTCAATAGCCCCTTCTGGCAGAGGCTTGTCTTTCAAGGCTTCAACAGGCTGGCCGGTGATCTTGCCACGATTTACGAAGAAGCGGCCTTCGGTCCCTTCGAACAGAATACCATTGTCACCTTCGCTCGTGATGATCATTTCAACGTCGTTTGGCATGTCGACCTTGATCTTGAAAGTCGTCGCCGCGTTGTACTGATCATTCACAACCGGATGGCCATCCTTGTATTCCACAGGCAGCTTAAACTCGACGGGTGTGACCTTGCTTGGCCCGGTTTCTGTTGCACCAAGTGCCCAGCATGCGATATCAACATGATGAGCACCCCAGTCAGTGAGTTTTCCACCGGAGTATTCGTGCCAGTTGCGGAATGCGTAGTGGCAGTTGCTATGCAAAGGTACGCCACCACCGTATCCGGTTCGCATCTCTGGAAGTGATCGATAATCAACTTTCGGGGCTGGGCCGAGCCAGAATTCCCAGTCGAGTTCTTCCGGTACAGGAGCAACTGGAATAACAGGCGATGCGTCCATCCCATTGATCCCGCAGGTCACTCGTTTCACGGTGCCGATACGTCCCGCCTTTACCAGAGCCACAGCCTGAAGGAATCGCTGGTCAGATTCCGTACGCTGCATTGTACCGACCTGGAACACGCGGCCGGTTTCCTTCACCACTTTCTCGATCAACTTACCCTCGGCAATTGTGAGCGTCAGCGGCTTCTCGCAGTACACGTCCTTGCCGGCATACATCGCTTCTACAGCGATCTTTGTGTGCCAATGATCAGGTGTGGCAATCATGACCGCATCGATATCTTTTCGATCAAGAATCTTGCGGTAGTCTTTGTACGAATCCGGTTTCTTGCCCTGGCCTTTTTCAACGTTCTCGACGTTGACGCCGAGGACCTTAGAATCAACATCGGCCAGGGCCGCAAAGTCCGCAAACTTGAACGACTTGCTGGTGATAGTCCAGCCCTGGTTTCGAAGCCCAATCGTTGCAAAGACTGGCCGATCGTTGGCCGATTGATAGCCAAATGCTCGATTTGCCGAAGGAGCCAGGACAGCCGCCGCTCCTGCTGCGGCAGCAGACTGCAGAAAATGACGACGCGTAGACTTACGAACGGACATCAGGAAACTCCTCTGGGGATGTGAATACGAACAGCATGTGGGAATAATGAGTGCACCTTCAACACCATCGCCGCTGACTTTTGGCATCGGCATCAGGGCAGAATTTGTACTCTCTCGGCAAAATGGTAACCGAAATTGTCGACGATAGAACTGTTGCGACAACAACATTTCTGAGCTGCTCCTTTGGACTGCTGCAGCCTGCTGCCGCTTTCCCGTCCACAGCCTGCTGTGGACGATCCACCTGCGGGAATGACCGTCAATCTCTTTAGTTGGCAGCAGGCTGCCAACGACAAAGCGGCAGCGGGCTGCCGCAGTCCAAGGGGAGAGGAGAATCAGGCAATGATCTCATGGATCGGTTCACCATGATCAATATCAAGTCGCTTGCGTCCCGGGATTTCCATCTCCCGTGAATCGAGCCCCAATTGTTTCAGAATCGTGGCGTGAATGTCGGT
The DNA here is from genome assembly GCA_903921605.1 of uncultured Planctomycetaceae bacterium. The sequence continues at coordinate 4,722 of CAIXQV010000787.1, forward strand.
GACGTAGTGACGATTCTCTGCCGCGTGGAATCCGATTTCATCGGTTGCTCCATGGACGATTCCTCGCTTCAAGCCACCGCCAGCCATCCAGACAGAGAAGCCGAAGATATGATGATCGCGACCGTCAGATCCTTGTGATCCCGGAGTGCGGCCAAACTCGGTCGCGAAGACAACAAGCGTGTCGTCCAAAAGTCCTCGACGATCCAGATCTTCCAGCAAGCCGCCGATCGGCTGATCGACGGCCAGTGAATTGTTGGTATGGTTGGCTTTCAAGCCACCATGAGCATCCCAGGCTCCGGCTCCGCCAGCCCCATGCTGAATCTGAATGAATCGCACTCCGCGCTCGACCAGTCGTCGGGCCGCGAGCAACTGCATGCCAAAATTCTTGCTGTGAGCATTGTTGATTCCGTAAAGATCCTGAGTTTCTGCCGTCTCTTTCGAGAAATCAACAACCTCCGGCACAGACTGCTGCATTCGAAAGGCCAGCTCATATGAAGCCACCCTTGCGGCCAATGCGGGGTCGTGAGGATACTCATCGCCTCGAAGAGAATTGAGTTGTCCAATGAGATCTCTCCCGATCTTCTGCGCATCCCGAGAGAATTCTCGTTCAGGCCGACTGAAGTCCAGTGGATTATTGGGATCTATGCGCATTGGTACCGCATCATGAGCAGGACCAAGATAATGGCCGTCGCGTTTGTTCCAGTATTCTCGATTCCCAATCGAAATGTACTGCGGCAGATTCTCATTCAGCGACCCAAGACCATAGTGAACCCATGCGCCGAGATTGGGGAAATCTCCATCGTTCGAATGACGTCCTGAATGAAATTGCGTCTGAGCCCCGTGATTGCTGTCTGTTGTCCACATCGAACGAACAATCGCCAGTTTATCAACGTGCTTCGCGATGTGAGGAAACCAGTCACTGACCTCGATTCCACTTTGACCGTGCTTCCGAAATCCCACCTGCAACGGATAGAGCAAGTTTCGTTGATTGCCGTTTCCGTCGGGGACAACAAGCCGTTCAATGGCCAGTTTTTTCGGGTCCTGTGCCTCAGCAAACGGCGTCTCCGCAATCGTCTTGCCGCCGTACTTCGTCAACATGGGCTTCGGATCAAAACTCTCCATGTGGCTGAGGCCACCATTCATAAACAGCCAGATAACGCTCTTCGCTTTCGGCACGGAATGAGGATGCCCGGTTGGAGGAGCCCAACCACCATCGCGCGCGTAACCATCGCGTTGCAACAGAGCTCCGAGAGCCAGACTGCCAAAGCCCATCGCGGAATTCAGAAGACAGGAACGGCGGGAAAACGCAGAGGGGGAGCGAAACGCAGAGGGGGAGAAAGGGAGATGGGGAGAGAAGGGGAGTTTTTTCATGGGAGGGTCCATTTTTCTGAATGGTGAATCATATGAACTATCATCGCGACAACTTCGTCATAGCTGCTGTAAAGCTGACGCACGTGATCGCGATCGGCATATTCACATTCGACTGCAAACTGAAGCCAAACTTGACTCTCTGCGGCTTCGGCCTCGCTGTCACTGAGTTTACTGATGAACGCTGCTTCATACCGACGTTTTCGCCACGCTTCGGCCATGTTCGCACAGACAGATCGTGATGATCGGCGAATTTGATCAACCAGGGAATATCGTTCTTCTGTCGGGAATGACTTCGATAACGCGAAAACCTCCATCGCCAACGAAAACGCCTTCTTGTAGACATCCAATTCCGTGTGTCGAACAATCTTCATTCCCGGCCTCTTTTTCTCCCTATCTCCCACTCTCCGAGTCTGGCCTATCTCAGGGTGACGAAGTCATTGTGGTTGATCAGTGCCCAGATGAGATTTGCTCTTGCCGTTTCCGGAGAACCTCCGGAGAGTTTTTTCCACGACTCCAGAGCCGAGACACTGGCAGTGATTTCAGCCTCGCCAGCATTGATTCCGGTAACGACTCGAAACGCAATACGAGCAAAATCTTCGTCTTCATGGACTCCTTTGGAGAATCGCTGTGCGATCTGTTGTGAAGCATCCAAAGCCAGCTGACTATTGCTCAATGCCAATGCCTGCTGAGGAACGATGCTCTGCTCTCGCCGATAACAGTCTTTGACCAGAGCTTCATCGAATGTTGTCAGGAACAAACTGCGGTCGTTGTTCGAATGAAAGAAATAAAGACTACGTCGAGTGGAAGCCGCCTGTTGATCAGCGGGGATGGATGGTCCGCCCATTGTCGAGTCAAGAGTTCCCGCCATCGAAAGCAATGAGTCTCGCACAAGTTGCGATTCCATTCGGATCGGGACTCGTCGCCACCAGTAGCGATTCTCCGGATCGCTCATAAGACTGGGAGAGGGGGAGACAAGGAGATCAGGAGACGATGCAGTACTCTCCCCATCTCCGTTTCTCCCAAACTCCCCCTCTGCAATTCCATACGTTCGCACAGAGGAACTCATGCGATACACAGCCGATTCAACAATCAACTCATGCAGGTGCTTCATACTCCAGCCACTGTCGATCAGCTCAGCAGCCAGCCAGTCGAGTAGCTCCTGATGAACCGGCGGAGTGCCTTTGCGTCCGAAGTCGAAGACCGTAGGCACCAGCGGCTGTCCCATATGCCGAGTCCAGATATGGTTGACGGCCACGCGCGCCGTTAAAGGATTACGGCGGTCTGTAAGCCAATTCGCCAGTGCTGTTCTTCGGCCCGTGCTGGTCGAAGAAAACATGACCTCGGGATCATCCTTCCCTGAATTGAAGAACCGCGTTGGCGTCCACGCGGCACCGGTCATTCTCGTAAACTTATCTTCAGGTTTGATTTCGGCCTCTAATGCCGAGAGTGATTTCTCGTGAGCCGTTCGAGCATCCTGAACCGCCTTCTCCGCCGCCGCTTTCTTATCACCGGTAGCAATGAGCAGTGATTTTTCAGCGACCAGGATTGCCTGAGCATTTTTTTCCACCTGAACATGGCGTTCTGCCATGATTGCGGCAGCCGATTTCTCCGGCCGTGATGTATCTGCTGGATCCCATTCTGCTCGCTGAGCATCTGCGCGTTTTTGGGTACTTTCGAGCTCCGCCACGGCAACCACCAAAGCCGCTTCAGCAACTTTCAAATCGGCTCGAGCACTTTCAGCCGCGGTCTGAGCCATCTTGAGCGTCTGAGGACTGCTCAGAGGATCAGAGCCCGGCATTCGCAGCGGACGCTTTGGATCCAGAGCACTAATCGTGACTTCATGAAAAGCAACGAGAGCGTCGAAAGTGATCAATTGCAACGCGCCGTCAGTGCGGGGCAAAGGTGATTCCCATGCGATCACGGGCTCGTCGTCCAAAAAAGCGTTGACGAGATTGTCTCGCACCTGAATTCGCAACGTGTAAGTTCGATTGAGTTCAATGGGCATCGACCGAACAGCTTCGCCACCGGGATATGTCCAGTTACCGCCGCGATTCCAGGCCGCCTGAACCTTCGATCCGCCGGCGACTGCACTGACATAAACATTCTGCTCACTGTCAGTGGCAGCGGCTGGCTGGGTTGGATCTGGCTGAGTCGCATCGAACGTGATCCCGACGCTCCGCCACTGACTGCCTCCCAGAATCGTAAATCGCACTGAAGCCTCGAAATCGCGAGGCGACTTTTCCACCAGACGCAGAGCAGCTCGCGTCGGACCATCCATCTTTTGTTCAAGTTTGCCGGGAGTGTGAGACCAATTGCCTCCGAACAATTTCCATCGCGGTGCCTCCAACGTTTCAAATTTCTCCTTTAGCAGAGGACGCTGCTTTTCGCGCTCTGTGAGCTTCGTCTCTTCGTCCTTCTTCATCAACTCGGCTTCTTTTGATTCCGCAGTCTGAAGTTTCTGCAGAGCATTCTGTACTTCGGCTTTAGCAGCCTCAGACTTTTCCTGTGCCTTCAATACGTACGCCTCTAAAACCCACGGCCGACGTTCCGGCTCTTGGGCTTCTTCCGGAAGCGTCACGGGGGAGATCACGAGATCTGCAAAACTCAGAACTTGCGGAATACCAGGCTGAATGACTCGGGATTTGTCCGGGTTTCTTTCATCGCCTCGAACATACATGTAAGTGGGTTCGTCCGGCAAACCGTCAAAGATTCGAGGAATTCCATCTCGAGTCAGATCTGGCTCACCCGGCACTACATCCAATCGCACATGGTACGGTTCAAAGAAGGCTCGCAGCCGATAATAGTCGTCCTGCGCAATAGGATCGTACTTATGGTCGTGACATCGAGCACAGTTCATCGTCAGGCCGAGAAAGCCCTTGCCGACGTGTTCAACCGTTTCTTCCATCCATTGCGGTCTGTTGAAGAGCCAGTAGTTTCGTGCGAGATATCCAGTGGCCCGAAGTTTCCCGAGATCATTCGGATGCATTTCATCCGCCGCCAGCATCAGGCGAATCATCTCATCGTAGGGCGTATCTGCATTTAGGGATTCGACAATCCAGTCGCGCCAGTGCCAGATGTGCTTCTGACTGTTTCGCAGCTGGTCTCCAAGACCCCACCAATCGCTGTACCGCCAGATGTCCATCCAGTGTCGTGCCCAGCGTTCGCCGTGACGAGGATCATCGAGCAGTCGCTTCACAGTTTGCTCATACCAGAGCGGTGATTGATCCGCTTCACAGGCGGCGATTTCTTCTGCCGTTGGAGGAGTACCGATCAGATCCAAGTGCAGACGTCGCAGTTGAATAATTCGCGGTGCTTCAGGTTGAGGTGTGATGCCATGTTTCCGCTGCTGTTGCTCCAGAAATGCATCGATCGGAGTACGACACCAGTCAGAAGAATCAGCCGGTACCGAGGGCCGAACAATTGGCTGAAACGCCCAGTGTTGCGAAGGATCGGCTTCTGGCTGTTCATCTATCGGAGATTTTGCGCCAGCCGCAATCCAGTGGCGAATCAACTCGATCTGTTCGGCGGTGAGAGGCTCTCCTTCCTCCGATGGCGGCATTCTCTCTTCCGCATTTGTGGCCGCAATACGCTTCAGAAGAATGCTGCTGTCTGCCAACTCCCCAGCGACAACCGCAGCTCCGGACTCACCGCCTTTGATGGCAAATGCGGCCGTATCCAGACGCAGCCCGGCCTCTTGCTTAAGGGCTCCATGACAGGCATAGCATCGTTGCTGCAGGATCGGCTTGACCTGCGTCAGATAGTCCACGGGCTCGTCTGCAGCGATCGCGTCAGAGACGCAGAGCAGGGCAGCCAGACAGATGAAAACAGTCACACGTCCCGTGACGCGAAAGACTTGAGCATCCAAATTCCACGGCCGCAGAGAAGACGAAGGTTGATGCATGACGATTCATCATTCGTTGAAAGATGTGGGTCGCTGTTCCAAATTTCTGAACAAGACTTACGGCACAAGCTTACCGTCAATCCGAAGGCCATTGAAGCCTCCATAGATTCCTGCACCCCAACGAACGGGCTTAAGCTTTGGCGGCTGTTCAAGCTTTTGGGCTAATGCACCGGAAATTGCTGTCGACCCGATCCGTTTTCCGTCCTGCGAAATCGTCATCTCACGACCGGACCAGGTGAACTCAAAGACGGTTGTGCCCGACGTCCACGCAGTCTTCGCACCCAGATGACCGGGGATCTTCATGCGATACACGGAACCGTACGACTTCCATTTGTCGTCCGCCAGAAACGGAAATGTGTCAGCACTCCATTCACACGGATACTTGGCCGACGTGGAAACAAACAGACTATCACCGCTGGTCACAAGACTGGTAATGCGCTGTCCCCAGAGATTGCTGATGTCCTGCCCACGATTCTCCACATCGTAGGGATGCACGATCTCCTTCGACAACTCCGGATGAGAGAACATCCGCTGCTGAAAACGCCATTGCTCCTGATCCGGGTTGTAACGCCAGACTTCGCCCCACGGCCAGACTCCCACGAACATTTCACCACCGCAAATGGCCGTGGTCTGCGCTTCGCGAGAACTGCTGGTGACACCTTCCAGCAACAGCGGCCAGTCAGCGCGATCGGTGATGGTGGTTCCGTCATACTGAAACAGTCGGCCCGTTGGATACTGTCCCATTAACAGCCGGTCGTAAAACGACATTGAGGAGTACAACTGATAGCTGACGCTGATGTTGGGCTGCAGCAGCATGCGCCACTTGCCGTTTTCCAGAATATAGAAGCCGCCGATATTGGAGCCCGTCACGATCTGTTTCCCAAACTGGCCCCAAGCGAATGTCGTCTCGCCAACAACCGGCAATGTCAGCACGATGGCTTTCGAAAGATCGACTTCGGATTGCTCAGAAGTCCACGGGCAGGCATAAAGCTTGCTGAAACCATCGTCGTCACTCACAAATGATCGATACGCGCCATCGCGGCGATCGACGTGATAGAAACACAAATACCCCTCAGCATAGAAGAACAACTGATAGCTGCCGCTGCCGGGCTTCTCCAGAATTGTGCGACCATCATATTGAACGGTGCTGTCGCCAAATGTCAGCAGGCCCGAACCGACTCGCATCGTCTCTTCGGTTCCGCCTACTTCCGGAGCAACCTGCCATTGTTTCGCGGCCGGGTCCCATGCTCTCACGCCGCCATAAGTCGAATACACGACGTCATCACGAGTGTAGAGATAGGTTCCGCAGAGATCGTTCGGCCGTGGCAGCAATTCGACATCAACGTTCTGATCGCTCTGCGTGGAACGAACATAGAACTGAATCGCATGCCGATCGGCTCGAGAGCGAGTGTTGTAGCCATTCTGAAAACCGGCTCCGATGGTGATGGAACCGTCTTCGCTCTGCACTTCGAACAGCGATCCAAAGTTCTGGCCAACATCGGTTCCTCGATCGACGGTGACCTGAAATGTTGTTGAATTTTCAGATTGCTGAAACACCACCGGAGCGTATTTCGCGATCAATGTTTCTCCGCCACTCTGAATGTATTCCGGCGTGCCATCGTCATTCAGATCCAGCAATCGTTCTTCGATGGAAATCGGAGGCAGTACTAAGCCAGTATGCTGCAGTGCGATGCGATCCTGAGCGGGCCGATAAACATAGCTGCGGAAGTTGTCGCCGGCTTGAGTTCCCACCACGACAACTCGTTCCTTTTGTCCTGGCAGCACGATCGACTGCAACTGACCGTGCAGGTTTTTGAAATCCGGATGAGTATGGCCGATGGTCTCCAGTCTTTGCAGCGGAGAAAGAATCGGCGTGTGATCGTCCGTCTCGCCTTCGTTTCGGACGAAGTAAACTCCGCTGCCGGGATTCGGATCATTGGCTCCATAGGTCGCTCCGGCCAAAACGAGATCCAGTCGCCCGTCATGATCCAGATCCAAAGGAGCGGCCACAGCACGATGATGAATGCGGATGATCTCTCCGCGTGTGTCCTTCAAGGGCCCGAAGGAGCGGAATTCGAAGCGATCATTTTCCCCTAGAGGCTTCTCCAGCCTTAGCAGATACAGCCAGCCCTTATCCGTGCCAACGACTAAATGCTGCTGACCACTTCCGTCGTAATCCCATAACGCTGCTCGATGAAAGCCCCAGCGAGTCATATGCTGGATGTCGGTGTCGCCGTCGACCTTGAAAATTCCGTTCTGATCCAACAGTGGAAATCGTGAAGACGACAACTTCGGCTGCCCATCAGCAATCGTTAACTCTCGGAACGTCCAGTGCGAATCGTTCTCCAGCAGAAAGCGACGTTCCTGAGAATCAGTCAGAATCTCAGTGAAGTTGTAGCCCCGAGTGGGAACGTTCGTGCCGCTGATCCAGCGTTCAAAACGAAAACTCGGAACTGGTCCAGGTTGCTTCAGATTTCGACAGACAGCCAGGTCACAACCGCGTGAGATCAGCAAGTTCGGCCACGGTCCGTCACCATGCACGGCCAGCACCGCGTGATAGTTGTACGCATCGTAACCATCGTCCGGCAGATCCTGAATGGCCAGTTCCCCGAGATCACGAAACACGGGCTCGTTCTCGGACCCGTTCGCGGCTCGCTGCAGGTAACGAATCTGGTTTCCGTCCATGCCGCTCAGCACTAACAGGTCATCTGAGTTTGTCTCTGCGTTGTGGTACATCACTGGTCGAGAAGCACCACCCGGATAGCGAATGCCGTTCTCTGTGCCTTCGCCGATCAGTAGTGTCTGACCATTCTCATCCTTCAATAGGTGTTGCGGTCTTGCGTACTCAACGCCATCTCGCTTCTTATAAGCTGCCCCTGCGAACACGGGCAGCCCGTGTTCAGTGTCAACATGCGGCAGATGCCAGAGCACTCCACCCCAGTCACCGATAATCAGATCGGCACGTGTCGAATTCTGCGGACGATACACGGTGGGGTACGTGTAATTGAAGTTCTGCGGCCAGATCGATTCCGGATGTTCGGCCAGTCGATACTTCGGATTGACGAACGGGATGTTGAACGGCAACCCTTCTTTTGTCCGTAGCGGTTTCGCAGCGACCTCCAGTGTGATATTCGGAAACTCGCCCACACGTTTCAGGCAGGAAATATTTCCCTGACGATCTGTCCCGACGGCTTCTTCTCGTCCATCTCCGTCCCAATCAACGGGCTCAACCATCAGCACAACATGCCCAAGTTGGTCGCACAACCGAATCGGTTCGCCAATGGTTTGCAGGTCCTTCGAGGGATAAAGATAAACACCATCCCACAACCGAGCAATCAGCAGATCCTGCGCATCGGGTGCTGACCAAGCGACAACATCGGCACTGACGATGGTTCCAAACGACAGACGCCCCGAGTCCGTTTGCAATTCCGTCAACGGACCAAATTCCACATTCGACTGCGCGTGGCAGACAGTGATATCACCGAGGCATGCCACGATGGCAAGCAATCTCAACAAACGATTCAAAGAGTTCATGGATGGCTCGCGAGTGGAAAAAGAGACTCACTTTTTTCGAAGATCCATCCTGCAGTCTGAATCAGGTGGCACTGGTTCTCCGATTTTCTCAACAGGGTGGTTGAATAAATACTGCCAGACCGCTTCATGCAGGAATTTACCGGACGAATCTTTTACTGCAGCACCGCCAGGGACGACGGAACTGTGAGCCCGCTTCTCGTCATTCCTGACATCCGCGTTTGTGATCAGACGCCTCGAATTCCCGAAAGGGGCTGGCACCTGATCGACATTGATAATCGGGCCAAACTTTGAAAGCCCCAGCAGTTGCCAGCTTCGGCAATAGTGATCACCGCTCCAGCCACTATCAAGCACATGACTGAAGCCAAAGAATCGATTTGCCTCGGTCGCTGATGGCAGGCTCTGCCAGCTTTCATACTGATCACGCGGTCCGCAGAACATCACAACTCGGTCAACTTTCTGATGTTTCGCAAAGCGAGCAGCCGTTGTCGAACCATGCGAACTTCCTGCCATAATCACTCGATCCCAACGCAGCCCGTCGTTGGTGCTGTTGAAAAAATGTCCCCATTTTCCCTGCGGATTTTCTTTATCGAGCCACTTCACGAACTGAAAGGCTCGCTCCATAACTCCATCGGGCTTCGGGATGGAGACAACGTCACTAAAGTCTTCTCCGGTGGCCGCTTCAAGTCGGATCTTCCCGAGGAAATACTCATCCTCCGGCGCGGGCTCTTTACCGAATTTTCCAAACCAGCCGTTAGCATAATGCACCTGAATGGCATGCAGCCCGTACCCGGAAACTCTTTCGAACAATGGCGGACTGTGTCCCATGAGCCAGATCACCAGTTTGCCCTGCGGAGCCACGCGAGTATCTACAACAGCATTCTGGAGATCCTGCGGCTTACCATCTTTCTCGAAGACAAATTCAATCTCCGGATGCGGCTTTGTTCGAGGATCAATCTGGCTCGCCCGAGCTTTCAGTTCATACTTTTGTGGCGTCTTGTCCTTAAACTTCAACTCCGGCTCCGCACCATCAGTCACCGTCGCAAGCGTTGCGAGAATCAGACAAGAGAGCACACAGGAGTAACGAGGGTAATTCATGTTCAGCGATCTCCGGATTTCGATCCATTCGGTTAGCATCGCATTGCAACAAAGCCCAGACGCAACATCAAGCGACGTCTGCTGGTCTGTTAAATTGGCTCCGAAGCCTTGCATCATGATGCGATCGAAGCAATTTACGCTTGAAGCGTGGAGAGGTATTCCAGATTTCTGGCGTGACGTTGTCTGCGGAAAGCCGGCTGGTTGAACAAAGAAGCTGATACTCTGGCCGCAGGGCCGTCACAGAAAGATGCCGAGAAAAGCAGGGCAGACGCCACTCAGGTCGCGCTGCGTCGTGCAGTCCTTTCCGGCATGCAGAACCGGAGTACGCGTCGGGCTATCAGGCGGGATCAACTACGATCTCTGCCAGCTGCCCGCTATGAAGTGGCCACGACTATTTCAGGACTTGCTCAATCTTTGCTGACAACTCTCTCACAGTAAACGGCTTGGAAATCAGATCGGCAACGCCCACTCGAGCCGCGCCGATTCGCAGTTGATCGTCGACATATCCCGATGTCACGGCGACTGGAAGGTCGGGACAGAGATCTCGCACG
>CAIXQV010000788.1 GCA_903921605.1 uncultured Planctomycetaceae bacterium
TCCTGTTTGGTCCGCTGCTCAGATTGCCAACATCCCGTTGGAAAAATTCCCCGGCGTCAATGCGACTTTGATTGCCGAAGTCGAAAAGAAGACTCGCGGCAGCGGGGCGGAAGTTATCAAGAAAAAAGGCGGAGCAGGCTTCGCGGTCGGTGTCTCTATCGCCGATGTTGTCCACAGCATTGCTCTCGACGATCATCGAATTCTGCCGGTCAGCAGCCTGATGAATGGTGCATACGGAGTTCGAGATGTCTGCTTCTCGATCCCAACCGTCGTCGGCCGCACGGGCGTGAAGAGCCATATTGAAGTCGAGCTGTGGTCGAAAGAGAAGACTGCTCTGATTCAAAGCGCAACCGTATTGAAGGAAACGATCAGCAAAGTGCTGAAGGGATAAAGAGCATTTGCAGATTTCCGATTTTTGATTTTGGATTTGGAATGAGGCGACAACTTCCGTCAGGGAGGGTCGCCTTGTTTCGTTTCTGAATCTTCCTGTCCGCTGAGCATGAATCTCTGACCAATCCTCAAACAAGCGAACTCTCTTTCCCCACCGGGTCTACCCCGGTGGTTTACGGGCTTTTGCACCACGCACGTAACACCTGAGATGCGAATCGAGGTAGCACACAGACCTTTTTCAACCGGGATAAACCCGGCTGCGTCGATTGTTCGACGACAAATCTCAGCGTTCCTCGCCCAATCTACGCGGTAACACCCGGAAAAACCTGCACTTTTTCTGGAAGCGGGGGAGTTCTGAATCGCAGCTTTCCAGAGGAGAGGGAAACTTTGTATTTTACAGCCAATTCTGAGCAGTATCGCAGGAAGAACCTGTGACGCGGCAACGTCAGAATATCGGCACTTTGTCAGACCTCGATCTGCCCCCAGGCAGAACTGAACGTCCTGAACTCAGGGCCGAGCAACAAGAGGATCTTCCCCATTGGACGCACGGTGGATTTGCTGTGTGCGACTCACGGGACTGAAGACCTCCCGGACTTAACTCTTCCTCTGCATTGATCGAGAACAGACCTATGCCACCGTTCCGAAAGCTGCTTTTCAGTTTTTCGCTGGCTGTTGTATTACTCACCAGCACTCTGCCATTGGCTGCTCAGACCTCCGACAAAGCTCAGGGTGGTCTGGACTTCGCACCGCTGACCTTTGGAGAACCATCGGCGGCAAAAGACGTTGACGTCGAAGTCACCGCGGCGCTGAAGAAGATTGATGACCAGACAGCCGAACTGCAGGTCACGATGACTCTGCCTGAGGGATATTACACGTACTCCATGAGCCCGGATTTTGGTGGCGGCACGAAGATCAAGCTAACTGGGCTCGGGGAACTCAAGGAAGAAGGCGACTGGAAAGCCGACCACGAACCCAAGTCTGTGCTGGATGACGCTCTGGGGCAGACGGTAGAAAAATTCTTCAGTACAGTCACCTGGTCGAAGACGCTCAAAGGAACTCTGGCTGGAGACGTTTCCGTAACTGGTCAGCTCACGGGGCAGTATTGCGGCTCAGGCGAAAACGGAATCCCCGGGGAATGCCGCCCCATTCGCAATCGGAAATTTTCCGCCAAGCTGACTTCAGCGACGTCTGAAACAAAGCCTGCGACGACAGAGACGCCCGCTTCATCAGAAGCCGCGACAGCAGCACCGTCGAGTGGTGGACAGTCCGAATCGACTGACAAGAATCCTGTCACGCTGACTCCGAAGATCGGCGGAGGAAAAGCAGGCAAGACGGGACTGATCGAATTCGTGATTGGCCTATCGCCGAACAACGCTGCCGTTGGTCAGGAAGTTACGCTCTCCATCAAAGCCACCGTGAAAGAGCCATACCACACCTTTGCGTTGGATCAGAATCCTGAGATGGCTGGCGTGCCAACGACGATTGAGATCGACACCATTACGGGACTTGAAGCCATCAGAGACGACTTCGTACCGTCCGCTGAACCTCAGGTCGAAACACACGATGAATATGTGCAGCGAGTCCACTATGGTGAGATCACCTGGACCCGAAAGTACGTCGTATCAGATCCGCAAGTTGCGGTCTCTGGAAACGTAAGGTTTCAACTTTGTCGAGAAACGACCTGCCTTCCGCCGACAAAAGCCGCGTTCGAAATCGCGATGACTTCGGGAACTGATTCCGGAAAACTGCCTCTCGTCACCGAAACTGGTGAGCCGAATGGCAGCGAATCCGGACAAGTCAAACCAACGGCATCAGGCTCTTCCAACAAGGTTCTCGCGAAAGACGGGCTGATTGCCTTCGTCCTGACAGCGATCGGAGCTGGCTTCGTCGCACTGCTGACTCCTTGCGTGTTTCCAATGATTCCGGTAACGGTTGCATTCTTCCTGAAGCAGGAAGAAAAGAAGGCCGGCAGTTCCCTGAAGCTGGCGGTTGTCTACTGTCTGAGCATCATTGGTGCCTTCACAATTCTTGGGTTGTTTGCTGCGATCGTGTTTGGCCCGACGGCGCTGAA
>CAIXQV010000789.1 GCA_903921605.1 uncultured Planctomycetaceae bacterium
CATAGTGGTGCTGGAAAGTGGCCTTGAATTTTCATTCCCATGCGCGGCCCATCCGCGCCTCGCCGCTGCCACAATTGAACAACGGTCCAATATTGAGCTGAGTCCGATGGGAATTCACTGGCCGGATATTGACGAAGATTTATCGATCAGCCGCTTGCTTCGTGATCACGCAGAAGCGCTAACGAAACGTCGCTCCTCACGCCTGACCCGGCGCGAGGTCAACCCGCCATGAACGTTCCACCCTCATTCCCCAGTCCAAGCCGCACCCCCGGTCAGGCGTAGGAGGACTTGGTCGTTCGGCTAAAGATGAAAATTTTCGGACCCATACTGATCTTCTTCGTTTTGTCGGCGTGCACAAGCCAGCATCCGTTTAGTTACGAGGTCGGTCGACAGGAGGCTGCACGACAGCGCGAATCATATTCTCGCTGGCTGGCGGAGCGTCCGAGAAAATTCGACATGATGAGCGTGCCGACAGCCGATCTTTCGGAAGAAGCAAGAAAGGCAGGCTTTCATGAGGGAAGTGTTGATTCTCAGGTCGTAATGCTTTCGACGATTCAGAATGAAGAAGGAGCGGAAGGATTGGTCTTCGGTAATCCGTCACCCGCCGAGTTGGAGGGGTTGAGGAGTTCGGGTTTTATTCTAGAATCGACGGACAGTAGCGATATTTTCAGATTCAGATTAAGGGCCAAAAAAGAATGAGCCGAACCAGGCACTTCAGAGAACGACCATGGTGCCATTGTTTGCGATTTAGCATTGAGACTGGTCGTCTCTGAGATTTAACGTTCGCTATAGAAATGAATCTGTTTATCACGTTTCTTATCGCCATGATTGGGCTCTTTTTGGCCGGGTGCGATCGCCCCGAGCCTGCAGCCTACGCCAAGCTGAAGTCCGAGACGGGAGCGACAGACGAGCAACTGGAAGCGGGCATCAAGATGTATACGGATTTCTACATTTTGATGCGCGACGAGATCGAGGCGGGAAACCTCAATGTCGAGGATATGGTGGGTGCTGCGAAGCAGGCCAAAGAAGTGATGGCAACTGTACAGCGAGACGACGAGATGGCGGCGGTGATGACGCTTTCCCACCTTAGGACTCTCGAATCTAAAGGAAGCGAGCAGGCGCAGGAAGCAATGGCTAGACAGCTTAGCAGATTCGTCGAGGCAGAGTTTCCCAGCACCGAAAATTCGGAGATGATCCGCAAGAAGATCCAAGAATATGCCAAGACATCAGCTGCATTCCTCTCCCTAAAGCAGACAAGCACACAAGACGGTGATGGACAACCGGCTACCCGCTCCGAGTCCGAATGATTTCCCTAGCTACAACCCGTACCCCTCAGTCGAAGGCGCGCCGTCGGTAGCCGGTGCCAGACCTCTAACGTTCGCTATAGAAATGAAGAGAAGACTTCTCAAGCGTGCGGGGGCATTAGCATTGATACTCTGCATCTATCCAGCAGGCGTAATCGCGTTCACTTGGAGCTACATTCTGCGGTCAGATTTTGAGGGTGGTAGGAACGGCAAGCTTGATGCATACCGTCACTCGCTTGCCAGTGCGGCCGTGTCCTATACCTTGGGCGAGTGGGCGGTTGACTTTACGACATGGATATTCGAATCGAGCGGGAAGGAATCCAACGTGATGGACACTCACAACAATCGGATTGGGGCAAGACTCGGGTCGAAGGCCAGAACATTCTCCGACATCGAACCCGACGTTCGTCAAGCAGTTCAGAATGGTCATGTTTCCGCTACAGATTCAGATCAGATTACGTGGCTCCCGCCTTCCAAGTGGCGTGACCGCAAGCTATGGTGAATCTCCAACCAAGACCATC